>JAKSCN010000475.1 GCA_022360595.1 Chromatiales bacterium | reverse complement strand
TTGAAGATATTCTGGGTTCGCCCCGGATATTGCTGCTCCCAACCACTCAGCATCTCTTTAATCTGTTTGCGTTGAAGGTTCTCTTGGGAGCCGCAGAGATTGCAGGGAATAATCGGAAATTCCCGAGCCCGACTATAGCGTGCGATATCCTTCTCGGCACAGTAGGCCAGCGGGCGTATCACCGTATGACGACCGTCATCGGTGTAGAGCTTGGGCGGCATTGCCTTCATTTTGGAGCCAAAGAACATATTGAGAAACAGTGTCTCGACAATATCATCACGGTGATGGCCCAGTGCAATCTTGGTTGCACCTACTTCGGTGGCAACCCGGTAGATAATGCCGCGGCGCAGCCGTGAACAGAGTGAACAGGTGGTTTTCCCTTCTGGAATCTTCTCCTTGACGATTGAGTAGGTATCTTCCTCGACAATCCGATATTCCACTCCTTGAGCCTCTAGATATTCGGGCAATACCGTCTCCGGGAACCCCGGCTGTTTCTGATCGAGGTTCATCGCCATAATCTCAAATTTGACCGGGGCGCGAGACTGCAAAGTTTGCAGGATATCCAACAGCGTGTAAGAGTCCTTGCCACCGCTCAAACAGACCAGAACCCGATCTCCCTCTTCGATCATGTTGAAATCGGCAATCGCCTTGCCCACTTCCCGTTCCAGACGCTTTTTTTTTTTTTTTTAATTGCCCGAACTGCGGGGCTTTTTGATCTCTTCACTCATAACTCAGATGGCCAGTATCGACAAACAGCGCATTATACATGCTGATTACCGCGGCGTGGGGGCTCATAGCGGCAGAAAATAGTGGCACAGGGTGCGAAACAGAATACCCACCAGTGCGCCGTAGATTGCCGGCCGGACAACCGATGCAACCCGCGACCCCGCAGTAATCAGAATAGCCACTCCCACAATATCCATAGGGTGAATCAGGAAACCGGCCAAACGATTCATATCAATCGCGGAGAGTGTCCCCTGATTGATCAAGTCAACACTGACACCCAACATCGCCGTTCCGCCAGCTATATATTTAGAGAGTATCGCCAGCAGCGCTGTAGATGGTATCTCCAACCAGACAAACAGGGGTTCCAATATCGACTCCAAAGCACCGACAAACCCAACCTCTTTCAAGCTGTTCACCAGCAGTAGTGCAAGCACCAGCATCGGAATGGCCCCAACAGAGATATTAAAGGCCTCTTTACCGGCGCTGTTGATCACCGCCAACAAGCCCTTCGTCCCCTCGGCCGTAGGGTGCGAGGGGGTCAACACGGGCTCCTCCTGCTCCGGCAGCTCATGGGCAAACAGATAATAGACAGCACTTGCCGCAATCAGCCCGCCGACGATTGAAACCAGAATAACCATTGGCGCATTCAACCCAACAGCGGCCATGGGAAATGTCACATTCGCCTGAGCACAGGTGAGCACCATGGCCAGGGTAGCCGCAATATGGCGCCGGGATATCCCTCCTTTGTCCATCATGGCCAAGGTAGCGACAGGTGCCGCAAAACCAACAAACACCACCTGAATCAGGGCAAATACACCAATGCCTGGAATGCCGAAATGGTGAAACAGCGGGCTCACCTTCGTCACCACCCAATCCAGTGCGCCACGCGCCTCGAGCAAGCGCATCACCGTCAGCATGATGATCATCACCGGCAGAAAAATAAACAGCGCCAGCTCCACCCCGGCTTTTCCGGACACTAAAATCAGATTCGAAAATTCACTCATACCCGATGATCAACAATGAAAGAGTTAATGATATTTTTGAATTCGCAAAATATACTTAGCGCATCAACAAGGGCGATTATCCCCGCCCGTTTTTTAAACTTCCAGTCAACTTTTGGAGTCCACATTGAGTAAAGTTGATTTAGAACTCCTCAGACGCGAATATCTGCATGAGGGCCTCTCCAGGCAAGACCTGAATCCAGACCCTTTTGAGCAGTTCAACATCTGGCTGCAACAGGCTACCTCGGCCGACCTGACAGATGCCACCGCCATGAGCTTGGCCACCAGCACGAAAAGTGGCTCGCCCTCATTGCGCACGGTGCTGCTCAAATTCTTCGACCAGCGTGGTTTCGTCTTTTACACTAACCAAGAGAGCCAAAAAGCGCGAGAGATTGCCGAAAACCCTCAAGTCGCCCTACTCTTTTATTGGCGCGAGTTTGAGCGACAGGTAATCATCCAAGGTACTGCCACAAAAGTGAGTACCAGTAACTCCCTGAAGTATTTTCTCACCAGACCCCGGGAGAGCCAGATCGGCGCCTGGGTTTCGCAACAGAGTGAGGTGATCTCGTCCCGGCAGGTACTTGAACAGAAGTTCGATGAGATCAAGCGTAAATTTGCCAATAAAGAGATGGCCCTGCCCAGTTTCTGGGGTGGGTATCGCATCGCCCCACTCTCCATAGAGTTTTGGCAAGGCAGAGAAAATCGCCTCCATGACCGTTTCCGTTACACCAAAACCGATAATAATGATTGGCAGATTGATCGCTTATCACCTTAACCAAATATGCAAGCAGTCTGAGACTGTTAACATTCAGGCTGTGTTCAGATAAGTCACTCTAGACTTAGGCCAACTCGATACAAAAAAACGGATTAGCTTGGAGCTTACCCATGAACCATTCCAGAAGAACAACACGCACTTTACTGCTACCTGTTATGGCTTTCGTTGCCACCACTGCTGCCTGTGCTCCAATCAAAGATGACTACCCCGATTACAGTGGCGGTGCCGATTACGACAATGATCTCACCATTGATCTCTGCCAAGATGCAGTCGTAGATAAAATAAAGCGGCAAAGAGGCTATTCTGCTGACGTCCAATTCGGGACACCCGACATCTATCAGGCATCTAAAAAGATAGATACTGTTGAAGGAAAAGGCACCATTCGGGAGAGTCGCCGTTATACCCACTTTGATTACAGTTGTGATGTCAACATCCGTTCCGATCGTGTCCTGCACGCTGATATCGATTATCGGCACAGCACCACCCCGCAACGCTTAGTTCGCATTTGCCACGACAGCGTTAGAGAGAGAGCCCAGAACGAGATCGGTCCACGTGCACAGGTAACATTTCAGAAGACACAGACCAAACCACTCTCTTCCCGCACGACAAAGATCAGCGGTGAATATGATATTAGCCATAATAACCGCACCGGCAAAATGCGCTATAGCTGCAAGGTGGACACTAAACACCACCGCCTGGACTCACTAACCACCCGCTGGATCGAACCTCTCTCTGGGCCTGCTATCAACTATGCCGAGCGCTGCCACCAAGCCGTTACCAAAAAGGTTGAGCGTAACGGTGGCCGCAAAGTCAATATCCGCTCAACCCAGCGGACACGGTCAAAAAATAAGCTAGATATCTCTGGTAAGGCGACCTTTAAGCAGGACAAACAGAAGAAACACATTGAATACGCCTGCCATATCAATACCCGTAAGGGTCGCTTAGAGAGCGTCAACTATAGGTTTAAACCTGATCAGAACAGCGGCGGAACAGGTGCAACTAATAACAGGCATATTGAGTCACTCTGCAAAAATGCATTGGCTCGCCACGCCCACTCTCTCTATGAGCCCGGTGAAGGCAATATTTTCTTTCAAGGTATCAAATCGGCTAAGTACACAAAGACCAAAACCGGTATGTTAGTCAAGGGCAAGGTCAGTCTGCGGGTCGCAGGGATTCCACAGCAACGCGCTTTCACCTGCAATTACAGTAGAGCTGCCGACAAAATCATCGGTGTCAACATAACCTATCCCTAATCAGGCGCTGTAAACCATAAAAAACCTCCACAAGATCACTTGTGGAGGTTTTTTAATGTATTTAAAAGGCCAGACTAAATGGAACAGGTTGCCCCATCCCCGCCGGTCACCTGAATCTTGACGATATCCTCACCCTCTTCATCAGAGAGATGGACCGCACAGGCGATACAGGGATCAAAGCTGTGGATAGTCCGTAAAATCTCGATCGGCTGTTTCGGGTCGTGTAACTGGTGGTTATCCTCCAACGCCGCCTCATAAGCCCCTGGTTTCCCCTGCGGGTCACGCGGACCAGCATTCCAGGTTGAAGGCACAACCGCCTGGTAGTTGGCGATCTTACCGTCCTCAATAACAATCCAGTGACCTAGCGCACCACGTGGCGCCTCCATGTAGCCGGCCCCCTGGCATTTGCTTGGCCAACTGCTCGGTTCCCACAGGGTTTCGTTAAAGGTCTTGGTATCTCCCGCTTTGACATTGGCAATCAGATCATCGAACCAACCTTGCATCTGATCCGCCAACAACTTGCTCTCCAGTGTTCTCGCCGCTGTCCTACCCAGTGTTGAATAGAGTGCATCGATCGGTGCATCCAGCTTCTTCAATGCGTAGTTGGTCAGCTCTTGTGTCGGTTCATGACCTTTCGCATACATCAGCAGCACGCGGGCCAGTGGACCCACTTCCACCGGCATATTCTTCCACCGTGGCGCTTTCAGCCAGGAGTACGACTCTTCCACATCAAGCTGCTGGTATGGTGGCTCTGGGCCGGTGTAGTTAAGTGTGGTCTCACCCTCATAAGGGTGCAGACCAGCATCTTTGCCATCAGAGTAGTCATACCAGGAGTGAGAGATAAACTCCTGAATCTGTGACTCGTCATGCACATCCACATCATGGATAGTGCTCAAGTCACGATTCAAGATCACCCCTGACGGGAAAAAGAAGCTCGACGGATCACTCATACTGGTGCTGGGCAGATCGCCATAACACATGAAGTTACCCAGCCCCTCACCACGACTAAACCAATCTTTATAAAAGGAGGCTACCGCCAGCGTGTCAGGTACATAAACTTGGTCCACAAAGGTGCGCATCTGGTTGATAATATCCTGCACCTGGGCCAACTTCTTCATATTGATGGCCGAATCGGAATTCAAATCAATGGGTGAAGCTACCCCCCCGACGAGGAAGTTCGGATGCGGATTTTTACCGCCAAAAATGGTGTGCAGCTTCACCACATCACGCTGCCAGCTCAGCGCTTCCAGATAGTGCGCTGTGGCCATCAAATTGGCCTCTGGCGGTAACTTATAGGCGGGATGCCCCCAATAGGCTTTAGCAAAGATACCCAGCTGCCCCGCCTCAACAAAATTCTTCAGCTTATTCTTCACATCCGAGAAGTAACCCGGTGAAGACTTCGGCCAGTTACCCAATGACTGGGCCAACTCAGACGTTGCTTTAGGATCAGCATTCAGTGCTGAGACCACATCCACCCAGTCCAGCGCATGCAGATGATAGAAGTGCATCACATGATCATGAATGTACTGGGCGCCAATCATCAGATTCCGAATCAACTGGGCATTCTTCGGAATCTCATAGTTCAGGGCATCCTCGACGGAGCGGATAGATGCCATACCGTGCACCAAAGTACAAACACCACAGATGCGCTGTGCATAAGCCCAGGCATCGCGTGGGTCACGCCCCTTCAAAATGGTCTCAATACCACGAACCATGGTGCCCGATGAGTAGGCCTGACCAATATTCTGGCCATCCATTTGGGCCTCAATACGTAAATGCCCCTCAATACGAGTGATCGGATCAACGACTACGCGTTCGCTCATAACTGTTTTCTCCAGTAATCGCCCGGCTCATTATTTAGTTAGGCCGAGCGATGGATCTCATTATGGAACCGTCTGATTCCATTCATTGCTCTTTATCTTCGTCCACAACAAGGTGTTCAGCGACGAGTTCGGACAGGCCGGTAATCGGAATCTCCACCTTATACTCCTCCAACCCCTCCTCGATCACTAAGCGGCAGTTGGCGCAGGCAGTGACCAGAACATCAGCCCCCGTCTCTTCAATCTGCTCCTTCTTACGCTTAAACGCCTTAATGCGTAACTCTTCAGCATCCTCGTTACTGGAGACACCACCGCCACCGCCACAGCACCAGTTCCACTTGCCGTGGTCCGTCATCTCGACAAAATTTGTGGTGACCATATTCATCAGATTACGTGGTTGTTCAATCACACCACCCTTGCGCACCAGCGAGCAGGGATCATGGAAAGTCATTGAGTCGGTCTCAAGGCCCTCTGTTTTGATGCGACCGGCTACCCGGAACTCCTCCAATAGCTCCAGAATATGGACCACTTTGAAGCTAAAGGGCTTGCCAATCAGATTCGGGCCTTCCCAACGAATAGCCGTATAGGCATGCCCACACTCCGGGCTCACCACCACTTTCACCTTCAGGCGCTCAGCCCCGTCGACAATGCGCTGCACCAGTTCACGGGCGATATCGCTTGAGCCGATTTGAATACCCGAGTTGGTCGCTTCAAAGGCGGTGGAACAGAGTGTCCAGGTAGCACCCGCCTGCTTAAAGATCTTAGCCAGTGCCTCCAGATACTCTGGAAAGTTCATAATCTCCATGGATGAGAGCATGACCATATATTCGGCCCCCTCTTCATCCATCGGGATCTGATAACCGCTATCGGCCTCTATGTGTCTAATTTGCGCCTTTACCGCCTTCAGGGTCACCCCCATCGGGCTACCAATCTTGACCGCACGCATCGAGGCGCCTTTCACACCTTCCGGTGCATTACCGGAGGCCACCATCCCTTCGCGGGCTTTGCGCACCATGTAGGCAATATCATTACCTACCGGACAGACCATGGAGCAGCGCGCGCACATGGTGCAACTGTCGTATAGCAGCTCTTGCCACTCTTCCAACAACTCATCGGTGACCGGTTGATTCAGACCAAACAGCGACTTGATCTTACCGACAATGGTGTACTCCTGCTCCCAGACACGGCGCAGAGGTTCCAGTTTACGAATCGGTGTGTATTTCGGATCGCCCGTCTCGGTATAAAAGAGGCAGGCCTCAGCACACATGCCACAGCTAACACAGCTTGAGAAGAATGCCGCAACCGGCGCATCGATCTGCTCACGAAAAGCATTAAGTCCACGTTCTAGTGTTGCTTCACTCATGACTCAACCCCTCTGCGACCATTCATGGCGCCGTTGTACCAACGTGCAATGAACAGCGTGAACGCATGCATCAATTTAGTGAAAGGAAAAAAGACCATCAGTGCTTCAACAGACAGAATATGCAGTCCGAGCACCAGTGGATAAGGCTCAATCATTCTGTGATAAGCGAGATAGCCGGTCAGCATCGGCAGAAAAGTGAGCGCCCAGACCAGCCAGTCCTCATGGTTGGTCAACACACGCATCACCGGGTTGGTAATGCGATGCCACAACGCCGCCAACAGTGCCACTATGGATATCACAGCAGCGGCGTCCACAATGGGATTGGGCAAACCCGGCCAGCCAAACCCGAATGTTTCACGAAACAGTTCGATATGCGGCACGAACAGCACCAAACTGATCAGTAGACCAATATGAAACACATAACCCACAATCACAGTGAGTGGCTGGCGTTTAAATGTACCACTCTCAGGAAAAGAGCGATTCATAATGGTTTTCATGCCGGGGCCAAACTCAGTGCCTCGCGGCTCAGAAAAGTTTGGTTTTCTGCCCAACGAAAAGATTTCGAACAGACGCAAAATAATGCCTACAATGAAAATCAGCGCCGCGATATCGAATGCGGGACCGCGTACCCACAAGAGAAATTCCATCGGTTCATTCATGACGTTTTCTCCAGATCATCGATAGTTACCGTACCGTGATTCTTCACCGCCTCGGCTTTCTTCTGATGATTCAGACCGGCTGCAGCCGCACCGACCGCCAAACCTGCAGCAGTGCCTAACGCCACTGTGCCCGAGACATCACTGGTTGGAATAGAGAGCGCATTATAGAAACCACCGGCATCCCAGAAATCAGGCTCTGAAACCAAGAGAATAAATACCGAGATTGAGGCAATAGAGAAAATTATGTATTTATATTCCTTTAGTTTTTGTTTATTTTTATTTTCCTGCAAAACTTTTTCGAATTCATATTTCATTTCTGTTTGTGATAGCTTGACTAATGTGGATTCCAGATCAAGACTATCTTTTATTTGATATTGCAACAGAGAATATTTATAGGCACTATCCATATCACCCATTGAACTATACAGCTCATGCAAAACTTTATATGATCGATGGATCGTTTTTAAGAGATCATTTTCAATCCCCAGTTGCAAAGCTATTTGGGCATGTGTTAACCCCTGTTCTGTTTTTTTCATTTTAAGATAGTTTTGAGATGATAGTAAATGGACATCTGCAATTAACCGAACATTGTTGAATTCTTTAAAAATTAGCAAAGCTTTGTTATAATAGTAAAAAGATGTATCGAGTTTATCCAAATTGCTATTTACTTCACCATAATTTAAATACGTTACAGCTAAGCCCAAATCGATACCAATTTGATGGCCAATACGTATTGCCTCTCGGTAATAGAGCTTTTGTTTTTCATAATCTTTTAGGTCTCCATACATAACACCCAGATTAGAAAGTGACCTTGAGATTCCATCTAAATCATTTATTTCCTGCGATAATGGTAATGACTTTAACTCGTACTCCAATGCTTTATCCAGGTTGTTTTGTTCATAATAGGAAGCAGCAATACTACTAAGAGCATAGGCTATAAATTCCTTGTCATTCAATTTCTCATAAATACCCAGAGCTTGAAATAATAATTCGGAGTTTTTGCTAAAATCACCAAGTAAGGTGTATATATTTCCTATTTTTAAAATTGCATCAGCATATTCTTTATGCATATTTAATTCATCAGCTAACTCT
>JAKSCN010000646.1 GCA_022360595.1 Chromatiales bacterium | reverse complement strand
AGGCTGTGCAACAGGATATTCAAAAGGTTTTGGAACAATTTATATAGAGATGACAGAGTCACACGGTTCAATTCAGACACTCTACCCCTGGCAACAGGAGCAGTGGCAACGCATTCAGCAAAGCCGCGCAGCCAGTCGGTTACCTCATGCACTGTTGTTAACCGGACCAGCCGGTGTGGGCAAATCGATCTTTGCGGTAATGCTGGCCAACTCGCTGCTTTGTCTTGCGCCGACTAGTGAAGGCACTGCTTGTGGCTGTTGCCAAAACTGCCAGCTACTGCATGCCGGTTCACACCCTGACTTTATCCGCATTGAACCTGAAGAGCCTGGTAAGGCGATTCGTATTGATACCATTCGTGAATTCACCGCCAAAGAGGCGCTGACCTCACAAAGTGGTGGCTATAAAGTCATCATCATTGAACCGGCCGATGCAATGAATATTGCGGCATCAAACAGCCTCTTAAAAACGCTGGAAGAACCAACGGCACGGACATTGATGATTCTGATCAGCAGTCATCCGGTTCGCTTACCCGCCACCATACGCAGTCGCTGCCAAAGCGTGCACTTTCCAACACCTGAGCGCGCTATCGCCAAGGCTTGGCTGGATGAGCAGTTACCTCAAACCGATACTGACCAGTTGTTGAATTTCAGCGCTGGTTCACCGCTGCAGGCCCTGGCCTTGTCCCAGGGGGATTCATTGGCGCTCAGAGGCAAAATCCTGGAGGAGTTTTCTCATGTATTGAGCCGTAAAGCTGATCCTGTTGCGGTTGCAGCGAACTGGGCCAGTGAAGCGTTGGAACAACTTATTCCATGGCTAAGCGGTTGGTTAATGGATATGGTTCGCCTGAAGATGGTGCCCAATACCCAGATGTTGACCAACATTGACCAAAAACAACACTTGCAAGCTTTGGCATCAACGATAGAATTAAAGGCACTGTATTTGCTTCTGGATAAACTACTGGAGATGAACCGGACTTTGGGTTCACAGTTAAATAACCAGATGCTTTTGGAAGATTTACTGCTATCCAGTGTCAGCGTAACTGCACGGAAAGCAAGTTGATGTGAGAATAGACTGAATGACCGGAAAATTACCTGCAGGCCGACAAGGTATTCTATCTCTGACCATCAAGGATAAAAACGCCCTTTACGCCGCTTATATGCAGTTCATAAAGAATGGCGGACTGTTTATCCCAACCAGTAAAAAATACAAGTTGGGGGATGAGGTATTCATGCTACTCACCCTGATGGAAGAGACTGAGCGTATACCGGTAGCGGGTAAAGTAATCTGGATTACCCCGATTGGCGCCGAGGGTAACCGTGCTGCGGGTATTGGGGTACAGTTCAGTGATCAGGATGGTGGTGTTGCTCGCGGAAAGATAGAAACCTATCTCGCTGGTGCGCTGCAGAGTGAGCGTCCGACGCACACAATGTAATCTCTATTATCGGCAGGCGAGGGGTTCACTGCCGATAATCGTTTCCAACTTTCTACCTTTAAGTACATCTCTCAGGGCGCTGATAACGTTGCTGCCGAAACGCGTCTCTTGTTCCCGCGTCAATTCATCGATGGCCGTCTGATTTGCCCAGCTATTTCGGTAGGTCCGCTCCGAGGTCAGAGCGTCATAGGCGTCGGCCGCAGAGATAATCCGCGCCATTAATGGCACTTCACTGCCTTTCAGCCCATCCGGGTAGCCCTGACCATCCAGCCGTTCGTGATGCCAGCGCACCAGCACGGCAACTTCACTAGCGGTAGGGATATCCAACTGTCCAACAATCTGCTCGCCAATTTCGGAATGGCCGCGAATAACCTCAATTTCCTGCTGATTCAGAGGTCCCGTATGGAGTAGAATGTGGTCGGGAATACCGATTTTCCCCACATCATGAAGTACAGCGGCACTCACCATGCAACCCAGCTCCCGCTCAACCAACCCCATATTGGCACCCATCTGCCAAGCCAATGTAGCGACTCGAGTGCAGTGAGCCTCAGTGCAGGCGTCACGGTATTTTAATGCCGTGAGTACAGCAGCACTGGTCTTAAACGAGCTCTGAATGAAATCTTGAATCATATGGGTGTAATCGTGGTTTGGGATTACAAAATTAAAGGGATTCTACACTGGTTTGTTTAGGAATGATTTGCCTAACCTTTCAATGTTGTTGATATGTATCAATTGTTAGTAAAATACTCGGAATTACTTGATATTTATCCTCATTCAACGTAAGGATGTTGGAGCTGAATTTGTTAGTTGACTCCCATTGCCATCTAGATCGCCTCCCATTAGAACCATTTAGTGACCAGTTTGAAAATCTGCTTAACTCTGCAAAGGCCAGCGGAGTGGAGCATATTCTCTGTGTTTCCATCGATTTAGAGAGCTATCCGGCGATGCTGGCACTGGTGGAACCGTATGATGAAATCTCAGTTTCCGTCGGTGTTCACCCCAATGACAAAGAGCGCATTGAGCCGACCGCCGAGCAATTGGTTGAACTGGCCCAACACCCCAAAAATGTCGCTATCGGTGAAACCGGCCTGGACTATTTTCGCAGCGAAGGCGATTTGAACTGGCAACGCCAGCGTTTCCGAGAGCATATTCGAGCGGCTCATGAGAGCAAGAAACCACTTATCATCCATACCCGTGCCGCCCAGCAGGATACGATCCAAATCATGCGGGAGGAGCGCGCCAACGAAGCCGGTGGGGTGATGCACTGCTTTACCGAAGATTGGACAATGGCCAAACAGGCCTTGGATTTGGGCTTCTATATCTCTTTTTCCGGGATTATCACCTTTAAGAACGCAGCGGATCTGCGCGAAGTCGTTAAGCAGGTCCCGGAAGAGCGTATTCTGATCGAGACTGACGCTCCGTATCTCGCCCCGGTACCGCACCGGGGCAAATCCAACCTACCGGAATATGTCAATCACGTCGCCGACTGTGTGGCGGAGGTGAGAGGGATCTCGAAAGAACGGGTGGCGGAGATCACCACCCGCAACTACTACAACCTGTTTGGCCGGCCCTAGCTCCGCTTCGATACCCGTTTGCAGGGAGAAAGGTGGCGTACATCGTCATCTTTCAATGCGGCTTTTAGCGTGTCGTGGACTGTTTTCAGCACTTCGATACGGGCAAAAGGCTTGTCGTTACCCGGGATCAGGGTCCAGGGGGCATAATCGGTGCTGGTACGAAGCACCATCTCATTGACCGCCAGCTTGTAATCGCCCCACTTTTCACGGTTACGCCAATCCTCATCGGTGATTTTGTGCTGCTTATAGGGTGTCTCTTCCCGGGCTTTAAAACGCGCAAGCTGTTCATCTTCACTGATATGGAGCCAGAACTTCAGCACAATAATGCCGCTCTCAACCAATTGTTGCTCAAATTCATTGATCTCCGAATAGGCCCGTTTCCACTCATCGGCCGTTGCAAAGTTTTCAACCCGCTCAACCAAAACACGCCCATACCAGGAGCGATCGTAAACCGTCAGCCTGCCGGCGCGTGGGATATGGCGCCAGAAGCGCCAGAGATAGTGGTGATCCTTCTCTTCATCGGTGGGTGCAGCAATGGGAATAGTACGATAGAGACGTGAATCGATAGCCTGCACAAGCCGGCGAATGGCGCCACCTTTACCACCCGCATCGGCGCCTTCAAATACCAATACGCAGGAGCGTTTTTTCTGATAGGCCTTCCAGACCAGCTTGTTGAGTTCACCCTGCAAACGCTTCAGTTCCGATTTATAGATATCGCGCGCCAGACTTTGAGATAGATCCACATGATCAAGCACCGTCATCTGAGCATTTGGATCACTGGGTAGACTTGGCGTATAGGAGGCGGCGGTAGCAGCGCTCTTGGGAGCATCCAAACGCGCTTTCATCGCCTCGAGCAGTGTACGGCCCACGGTAAGATCGCGGTAACGCTCATCTGTCGCCTCAATCATGTACCAAGGGGCGATACCGATATCGGTCTCGCGGATCATGTGCTCAGCCACTCTTTCAAAGCGGTGGTAGTGGGTAGAAAATTCACCTTTTTGGGGCAGCATTTTCCAGCGGCTGCGGTCGCTGCGTTTCAGCTTTTTCAAGCGTTTTTTCTGGACATCTTTAGGCAGGTGGAACCAAAACTTGATGAACAACGCGCCGTCTTCCGTAAGCATGCGTTCAAAATCGGTAATGCGTGAAAGTTCGCCATCCAGCTCTGCATCACTACAGCGGCCGGTCATACGGTAGTGCAGGGGCGCCATATACCAGGAACCAAACAGAATCGATATTTCACCCCGCGGGGGCAGGGTGCGCCAAAAGCGCCAATAGCGGGGGCGTTCGCGCTCCTCATCGGTTTCATCCCAGAAGGCAAAGGTTTGAACACCACGGGTATCCAGCCACTCACCCAGGCGGTTGACCACTTCGCCTTTGCCCGCACCTTCTACACCGGAGATGATCACCACCACGGGGATTTTGGCCTCTCTCAGGCGTCGCTGAACCTCCAGCAGCTCAGTGCGTAGATCGGGTATCTGATCTTTATAGGTCTCTTTGGATATGGATCGGCCCAATTTAGCGGCTTCAAACATACTGCCCCCTGTGTTACTGATCTGTTATTGTTTTCAGAATGTTGTCGTGGTCAGCACTCTATCGGTCCAATTACACGCGGCTTGCGGTCGTCATCAACCGCGACATAGGTGATGGTCGCCTTGGCAACCAGCTCTTTAGTGTTCGGGTCGCGTGAACGCTCGGCGTAGATATCCACCTGGACGGTGATAGAGGTACGACCAATCTTCTCAGCACCAGCATAGCAACTGACCAAGTCGCCTACAAAGACGGGCTTGATGAACAGAAATTCATTGACCGCTACAGTAACCACGCGGCCCTGGGATACCTGTACCGCAATGATACTGCCCCCCACATCGGCCTGGGACATCAACCAACCGCCAAAAATATCCCCAGACGGATTGGTGTCGGCGGGCATCGCCAGCACCCTGATGGTCATCTGTCTTTCGCCAAGTTTACAAAGGGTTTGCTGGTCACTGTCCTGCATGCTGATTACCACACTATTAGAGAGTTTTTTCTGAAATTTGATTGGCTCTAGGATACCATGCGGGTTCCCGGAAAGGGATAGAGCTTAGGGCCTGCTGACACTAATTTAATCATCACTGCCATTGATCCCATATATTCAGAAAAGGAGGGGGGCAAAGCACCACTCGGCGTTACTCGTCACTTATTTGGAGCAACCAAACTGCGATCCTCATGCCTTGATTGGTGATTTTTAAGTTCAACAGTGACTATTTAATTAGTGTTAACAGGCCCTGGTATCACTGCGAATAACATTACCGCTACAAAAGCAGAAAAGTGGTATTTGATTTACCCATTTCACTTAATATTAACCAACTGGCTTTACAGTGCGGGAAACGAATTGAAAATGGATAGCGATTACTTTGTCGGACCGGAACGTATAGAAATCTTCGAACCCTCAAATACGCCCATGAGAATGGGCGACCCATCCGAACTAGCTGTATCTAACTACCAACGTGTCTGTGATGCAATAGAAGTAAAAGATTTCGAAACGGCCTACCAGTATCTAGAACTGCAGTTTGCGTCAATGAAAACAATGATAGTTATCTTTTCGCAATGGTTCTGCGCGTATCAGTGTGCCGCTGAAAAACTGCTTAATCATGACAATGCACTTCTTGCTACGGACCTCGCTTACCAGCATTGGACAGAAAACGTCAGATCTATATCAGAAACAGGCTCCTTAGAGCATAAGGTCGTAGGTAATGTTGCATTACTTCTCGATCCTAACAAATTGACCCCACAGCTAGCGCAAGCAGTGATAGAGGGATTGAATGAGGGGCAAATATCGACCTTTCTGTCTGATGCACTGGAGATGTACGAGCTTTACAAGTCTCGACTCCTGGATTCGCTTGATTCGGGAAAGCAGGCTACTGTGCACACAAGGTACCATGAGTATTTTATCTGCGCGCGTACTTGGCACGATGCGCTCATGCAGTACACTGATTCTTTTCCTACGGTTGCAGCCATCCAGTTTGGGCAATTGGTTGCGGAGCAACTGGTAGACCAGAGTTTTAAAATTGCTCCGTTTAGCCATGCCCTTTGGCAATTCGGTTCAACACTTTCTCAGAAACAACTTGCAGCATTTTTGTTAGAGCATCTCCGTGACCACTATTCTGGACCGAACAGGGAGGGAACAGCACTCCTGATAGAGCATGAAGACCGTTATCAGCTCATCTTCGACCCCTGCGGAAGCGGCGGAGCCATGAGGCGTAGGTTAGGGGCCCGGCAGTACCGATTGTCCAGTGCCTCTTCGGCCACGTTTGGAAAGAAAAACGAGGTGCCGCCATACTGCGCCCATTGTGCCTTTAACACCATTACTTCTATTGAACGATTCGGTTGGCCCATCTATGTCACCGAATTTAATGAGGATCCTCAGAAGCCTTGCGGGTGGACTATCTACAAAAACCCAGAGGATATACCTGATTTCTATTTTGAAAACGTAGGGTATAAAAAAGATCCGCGCAAATTCATAAGGCGTTCATAATTATTTGGATTCGGATTGTTTATAAGTGTTATCTAATAATTAAATACTACCCCCCGAGCGGGTAGTCTTTGATTAGGGCCTGTTAACACTAATTTGATTGCCACTGTTGAGCCTAAAAAAGCACCACTCGGCGCTATCAGCCACTTATGTAAGCCGCTACAAGGCGCTCCTTCTACCTTGCTGGACAAAAATGGCCATTGGCAGTGACGATTTAATTAGTGTTAACAGGCCCTAATCAGAACATCTTTAGTGCCCTGAATAGAGAACTTTTACCAAACCACTGTTTTTATTCAGCACCCGCTTACGTTTTAGTTTCATTGTCGGTGTCATCATGCCGTTCTCGATACTCCAGGCCTCTTCAACGATACCGATACGGCGCACCTCGGCATAGCCCGGGAAACTGCGTAGGCGATCATGGATAATATCGAGTAGCCGCTCGTGAAGTCTCGGGTTTTTAATAAAGTCCTTACTATGACTGTCCAGGTGCATATCCTGGGCGATCTCTTCGAGTTTTTCAGGATTGGGTACAACCAATGCCGATAGGTAAGGGCGCTTCTCACCGATAACGATTACCTGTTCAATAGCGGAATCCAAGGAGATGGCGATCTCCATGTCAGCAGGTGAGACTTTCTCCCCGTTGGCCATTACGATAATCTCTTTCAGACGGCCCGTGATAAAGATATGCTCCTCTTCGATACGTACCTGATCACCGGTGTGTAACCATCCATCCGCATCGATTACCTCGTCGGTCGCTTCCTGGTTTTTCCAATAGCCGAGCATCACTGCGGGACTACGGGTGAGCAGCTCATCATCTTCACCAACTTTTATCTCAACACCTGGTAAAGGCGGACCGATACTTTCGGGAATATTATCTCCAATTCTGTTCACACTGATGATGGGGCTCGACTCGGTCAGACCATAACCCTGCTGGATCGGAACCCCCAAGCCAATAAAGAGTTTTGCAATTTCAGGGGAGAGGGCGGCCCCACCACTGATAGCAAAGCGCAAACGCCCACCCAATTTAGCCTGAATCTTTTTCGACACCAATCGCTCCAGAATGGGCAAAAACAGCATTGAGTAGTGCCATTGCCCCCGTTTTTGTTCATACTCAAAGCGCCGTAACCCGGTAGAGGCCGTCGTCTTGAACAGCCACTGCACCACGGCCGAGTCGTGGCTCAGCTTTTCAGTGATTTTGGCGTAGACACGCTCAAAAATACGCGGCACGGAAATCAGCACAGTCGGCTTTGCGATCGTTAGATCTTCCGCCAAATCGGCAATGGAACGCGCAAAAGTGATTTGTGCGCCGGCCAGGATCAACAGGTAGTAACCTACAGTTCTCTCAAGAGTGTGCGACAAAGGCAGAAATGAGAGTGATACATCCGTCGGATAGATATCCACGGTTTGCAGTCCGGCTGTCGCATTCCAGAGAATATTGTGGTGGCTCAGCATGACCCCTTTGGGTCGCCCCGTAGTGCCTGAGGTGTAGACGATTGTGGCCAGGCTATCAACAGGCACGTCCGCAGTGACCAACTCAGCATGCTCGTCACCTAGCCAGTCGTCCACTGTCACCACTGGCAGTCCTGATCGATTGACCACGGGTTCCAGGGTGATGATTCGCTCCAGCCCTGTTAGCTGATCAGCCACCGAGAGTAGCTCCACCCACTGTTCATTGTTCTCGATGAGCAGGAGTTTGCTATCCGAGTGATCAAGGATGTAGGCGATATTGTCCGGGCGGTCATTGGTGTAGAGGGGCACGGTCACCAGCCCCAGCCCGAGCGCGGCTTGATCGAAGACTACCCATTCCCAGCAGTTTCTCAACATAACCGCGACACGATCACCGGTTTCCAGCGCTTCGGATTGCATTACCGCTTGCCAGCGGGCAATAGCGTCGGCTGTCTGTTGCCAACTGTACTCGACCCACTGATCTGATGCCGCTTCATATTGCACAAAAGCGGTGGCATTGGGTGAACGCTGCACACGCTCTTTAAAGGCGCCATGTAGCGTTTTAGCTTGCTCAAGGGGAATAATATCGGTAGTCATCGTTAACCTCCCAGGTTCCCAATCACACAACAGCCTGCCACCCGTGGGTGGCGGCAAATCTTCTTCCCAACTGCTTCTCAAATTGATTCAGCCGCAACTGCATCTTTTCAGAGCCGGCTTGATGGATATAGTGCAGGGGGCCTCCTCGGAAGGGGGCAAAGCCCGTTCCGAATATGACACCTGCATCCAGTAGGTCTTCGTTCTCAACAATCTGCTCGTTCAGGCAAGCAACGGATTCATTCAACAGACGCAGAATCATGCGATCAGCCAGTTGGTGCAAATTGGGTGATGAAGCAACCTTCTGCCCAATGCGCTTACCGGTAGCGTCGTAGGTATAAAAGCCCTGACCCGACTTTCTACCCAGCGCACCTTGCTTGACCAGTCGGCCAAGCGTGTCAGGTACCTCATTCCCGTAATGTTGCGAGAGTTTCTCGGCCACCGACAGACAGATATCCAGACCGACCGTATCGGCCAGCTCAATAGGCCCCATCGGCATACCGAAATCGAGGGCTGCCCGGTCGATAATCTCGGGCTGAACGCCTTCGTCGTAGAGATTCACCGCCTCCAGCAGATAGGGCATAAGAATTCGGTTGACCAGAAAACCGGGGCTACTTTTAACCGGCAGCGGCAATTTGCCTATCTGCTTCACAAAGGCGCAGGCGCGATCAATCTGTTGCGGCAGAGCCTCTTTACGATGAACCACTTCCACCAACAACATCTTGGCCACCGGATTGAAGAAGTGCAGACCGATAAATCGCCCCGGACTCTCCAGAACTTCAGCCAGCGTCTCCAGCGGAATACTGGAGGTATTGGTGGCCAGCAATGCATCTTCTTTTAGCTTTGGCTCAATCTCCCGATAGAGCGCCTGTTTGGCCTCGATGTCCTCAAAAATCGCCTCAATGACAACGTCGGCTTTGGAGACACCATGGCCTTTCAGGTCAGGCATCAATCGGTCATTGGCGGCCTGTACCAGATAGCTGTTTTTGAGCCGCTTTTTGAACAGTTGATCAGCCCGGGCAACGGCCTGAGTCAGGTATTTCGCCTCCCGGTCCTGGAGTGTCACGCGCATTCCTCGCAAAGCACACCAAGCCGCAATATCTCCTCCCATGATACCGCCGCCAATGACATGCACATGCTGAGGCTTAAACCCTTCCGCTTCACTGCCCAGCCGCTTCAACTTCTCTTGCAGTTGATAGACATGCACCAGGTTTTTGGATGTGCTGCCACAGATCAGTTCCGATACCGATCGGGCTTCACTGGCATACATCTTGTCAGGGTCATCACCCGTCCTTTTCCAGTGCTCTATCAAGGCAAAGGGTGCCGGGTAGTGCTCAGGCTTAGCTTGTTTTCTGGTCTGCGCAGTCAGGTAGTGAGCAACCACCGAACGTAGCGGCGTATGGTTCAACATACGCTGCCAGCGGTTTGCTTTAGCAACGGCAGGGCGGCTTAGCAACAGTTGTTTAACGCCATTTACCAGTTGTCGTTTCGGCACGATCAAATCGACCAGTCCCTGCTTTTTGGCAGCACGAGCATTGAGTGTTCTGCCACTCAGCATGAGCGGCATTGCTTTTAATACCCCCGCCTTTTGAATGCTCCGGACACTGCCGCCAAAACCGGGAAAAATGCCCAATTTCACTTCAGGGAACCCAATGCGGGTACTGGGTGCATCTTCAGCCACTCGGTAACGGCAGGCTAGGGCAAGCTCCAAACCGCCACCCAGGCAAAAACCGGTGATCATCGCGACGGTTGCACAGGGCAGCCCTTCAATACGCGCAAGAATTTTGTGAGCCTGGTGGATATAGGATTCGGCCTCTTTGGCGTTGGCGATATTGGAAAACTCATTGACATCCGCGCCAGCGATAAAACCGGTCGGTTTATCTGACAGAAGCACCAATCCTGCCGGTGTTGTCTGTGCTATCTCGTCGATAGCCCGGCCAAGTTCAATCAATACCTCACTGGAGAGTGTATTAACGCTGCTCTTTTGCTGATCCAGATGGAGCCAGACAATTCCATCCATATCGCGCGTCCAGTGCATATGTGTATCCATCACCTATACCTCCGTTGCTCTCTCAATCAACATCGCACCACCCTGACCACCACCGATACAGAGACTGGCGATAGCCCGTCTACTTTCGGTACGCTCCAGCACCCGGGCCAGATGCAGCACCAGACGGCTGCCCGATGCACCTACCGGATGACCCATGCT
>JAKSCN010000391.1 GCA_022360595.1 Chromatiales bacterium | reverse complement strand
TGGAAGATAACTGGGAATCGCCCACACTGGGCGCCTGGGGTCTTGGCTGGGAGGTCTGGCTCAACGGCATGGAGGTCACGCAGTTCACCTATTTCCAGCAGGTAGGCGGGCTCGACTGTAAACCGGTCACCGGTGAGATCACCTACGGCCTGGAGCGTATCGCCATGTATCTCCAGGGCGTGGAAAGTGTTTTTGACCTGATCTGGACCCATGGTCCCCAAGGCCCGGTCACCTACGGCGACGTTTTCCACCAGAACGAGGTGGAACAGTCCGCCTACAACTTCGAACACGCTGATGTCGATTTCATGTTCAGCTACTTTGACCAGTGTGAAAAGGTGAGTAACCAGTTGATCGAGCAAGGCCTTCCCCTACCCGCCTACGAGCAGGTGCTCAAGGCCTCCCACGCTTTCAATCTGCTGGATGCGCGCCACGCCATTTCGGTCACCGAACGCCAACGCTTCATTCTACGTGTACGCGCCTTGGCCCGTGCCGTCGCCCAGGCCTACTACGATGCCCGTGAGAAACTGGGCTTCCCGATGCTGAATAACCAAAAGGAGGCTGCCAATGGCTGACTCTGCTGATCTGCTGTTCGAGCTCGGCACCGAAGAGCTGCCACCGGTCGCCCTCAAGCGCCTGTCCGATGCCTTTACCCGTGAGTTTGTCGCCGGATTGCAGCGCGCAAATCTCACATTCAATGAAGTTAAAGCCTACGCAGCCCCACGTCGTCTGGCTATTACTGTAAGTGAATGCTCACTTCAACAGCCTGACCGTGAAATAGAGCGCCGAGGTCCTGCCGTTCAAGCGGCCTTCGATAAAGAGGGCAATCCGAGCAAAGCCGCCGAAGGTTTCGCCCGCTCTTGTGGCACCACCGTTGATCAGCTTGATCGGATCAAAACGGAAAAAGGCGAATGGTTGATGTTCCAAATTCAGGAGACCGGTAAGCCGGCGGCTGAACTGCTCCCGGAGATCGCCGAAAACGCCCTCAATAAGCTACCGATCCCCAAGCGCATGCGCTGGGGTGATTCCGACGCTCAGTTCGTGCGCCCGGTTCACTGGCTACTGTTTCTGCACGGCGACACCGTAGTCGACTGCACCATTTTGGAGGCTAAGGCCGATCGCTACACTCAAGGCCATCGCTTCCATAGTCCAGACAACATTGAGATCAGCTCCCCCG
Organism: Chromatiales bacterium; assembly: GCA_022360595.1. GTDB lineage: Bacteria > Pseudomonadota > Gammaproteobacteria > Chromatiales > Chromatiaceae > BM503. The sequence continues at coordinate 15,885 of JAKSCN010000391.1, read as the reverse complement.
CAAGCTATGCCGAAACGCTCTCAACCAAAGGCTATGTCATCGCCGATTTTGAGACTCGCCGTGAGCAGATCCGCAGCCAAGTGATCAGCACCGCTGAGGATCTGGGTGGCCGTGCCGAGATCGATGAAGAGCTGCTGGATGAGGTGACCGCACTGGTAGAGTGGCCCGTGCCGATTGCCGCCGGCTTTGAGGAGCGTTTTCTGGAAGTGCCCCACGAAGCGCTGATCCTCACCATGAAGAAGAACCAGAAGTACTTCCACCTGGTCGACAGCGACGGCAACCTGATGAACCACTTCATCACTATCGCCAACGTTGATAGCAGTAATCCTGACGTGATCAAGGCCGGTAACGAACGTGTGGTGCGCCCCCGTCTGGCCGACGCCATGTTCTTCTGGCAACAGGATGGCAAAAAGCGCCTGGAAGATCACATCGAATCGTTGAAATCCGTTGTGTTCCAGCAGAAGCTCGGCAGCATTTACGACAAATCGACCCGTGTCTCCGCCCTGGCCGGCTTCATTGCCGACAAAATAGGCGGTGATGTCGAGCTGGCCAAACGCGCCGGTATGCTTAGCCGTTGTGACCTGATGACCGAGATGGTCTACGAATTTCCCGAAATGCAGGGGATTATGGGACGCTACCAAGCGGGTCGCGACGGCGAGCCTACAGAGCTGGGCACGGCAATGGATGAGTTCTATATGCCACGCTTCTCAGGTGGCCAGCTACCCGAGAGTATGACCGGTATTGCCATCTCTCTGGCTGAAAAGATCGACACCGTGTTAGGCATTTTCGGTATAGGCCAGAAGCCGACCGGCGATAAAGATCCCTTTGGTCTGCGCCGCTCAGCGCTGGGCGCCCTGCGCATTATGCAAGAGCGTAACCTGGATATTGCCTTCCATGAACTGTTGACCCAGGCTGTCCGTGAGCTGGGGGATCGAGTTGAATCATATGATTTGGTGGAAGAGGTCTACGACTTCATGCTGGAACGTCTGAAAGGGATCTATCTGGACAAAGGCATCAGCATCAATGTGTTTGAGGCCGTGGCCAGTGTTAAGCCCGACAGCATTGCCGACTTCGACCGCCGCATCAACGCGGTGATCTCCTTCGAGAAGCTGGCCGAGGCGGAGTCTCTGGCAGCCGCCAACAAACGTATCCACAACATTCTGAAAAAGGCCGGACAACCGGTTCAGAACGGCGTTGACGCCGGACTGTTCGAAGGGGATGAAGAGCGAGCCCTTTTCGAGAAGATAGCAGCCAAATCTGAGCAGATCGCACCCATGATGCAGCAGTTCGGTTACGAGGAGACCCTCGTGTCATTGGCTGATCTGCGCGATTCTGTCGATCACTTCTTCGATAAGGTGATGGTGATGGCCGACGATGAGGCGATCCGTAACAACCGCCTCGCTTTACTGAACCGGCTATATGGTCTGTTCATCGGTGTCGCCGATATCTCCAAGCTGCAATCCTGACGGTCATGAGTGAGCAAGACTCCTGGGCGGAGATGATGGCCTCGGTACAGGCCTTTCACGATAAGCACCGGTTTAAAGAGACTGGTGGTGAAGAGATGCTGTACCGAGTCGCCCTGATGGCAGAGGAGCTGGGGGAGATCTCCTCCTGTGTCACCAAAGGCAAGAGCCGCGAGGCCCTTAGCGAGGAGGTGGCGGATCTGCTGATTTTAGTGATGGGCACCGCCATTGCGCAGGATTTTGATTTGAACCAGGCGTTCTGGAAAAAGATGGAGAAGCTGATGGCGCGTAAATCACGCATGGTGAACGGCCGCATTCGGGTCTCGGAATTTCGTGATATGGAGTAGTTCTGCTGCATGATTCTTCTGCGCTCTTCCGTCTATTTCGTTTTTCTGGTCCTCAGCATTATTGCCATTGGTCTGCCCATCTCTATCATCGGCTGGGTATTACCTTTTTCGATCAACTCCAGACTGGCCAATCTCTGGGGGCGGCTAAACCTGTTTCTGCTGAAATGGATCTGTAACCTCGATTATCGGATAACCGGGCTGGAGCATCTGGAGGGGGGAAACGCCATTATTCTCTCCAAGCACCAATCAGCCTGGGAGACCATCGCACTGCGCAGCATTATTCCCCATAACCAATCCTGGGTGCTAAAACGCGAACTGATGTGGATACCTGTTTTCGGCTGGGCACTGGCGGTTATTGGCCCTATCGCCATTAATCGCAAAGCGGGTCGAGAAGCCGCCAAGCAGGTGGTGGATCAGGGGATCGAGCGTCTCAAAAGAGGGTTGTTTGTTATCATTTTTCCCGAAGGCACCCGGGTAGCACCGGGCGAGCGGAAAAAGTATGGCATAGGTGGCGCCCTGTTGGCCGAGAAGAGTGGTTATCCAGTCATTCCTGTTGCCCACAACGCCGGCGTGTTTTGGCGTCGACGTGATCTGAAGAAATACCCGGGCACCATCGAGGTGGTCATTGGTCCCCGCATAGAGACCCAGGGACTGAGCTTAAAAGAGATTAACCAACGGGTCGAAGAGTGGATTGAGTCGACGGTGGAACAACTGCCTGGCAGTATCGAGAAAGTGGAGCAAGTAAGCACCAACTCCCTTTAAAGCCGCAGTTAATCAAGCCAGACAGAGTTAACCTCAATCTGCCCTTCCAGGTGGGTCAGTATCTCGAAATCCCCTCCCGAGAGAATAGTGCGCTCCTGCATTGCCTGGAGGAACTCAGGTAATTCGCCCTCTTTCAGTTCTCTGAGATGATCACTTTCAACCAATACCTTCAACACCAGCCGGCCGACAGGCTTACTCAATGAGAAGCATAGCTCTCCTTTCAGTTTTCTCTTAAAACAAACACTGCCGATAATCTCTTTGAATATGCGGTACACCAGCGCCTTTTGCTCTTTTGATACCGTATTTTCAGCGGCAAGAAAATTGAGCTTGACCGCCATTCCGTGAACATTGGTATGGCATTCGGATATCAATGTATTGAGGGCCGTGCTCAGACCAAAATCATCTAGGCTGGAGGGCCTGAGATCCATGGCCACCAGTCTGATCCGCCGGGCCGCCTGCTGTAGATCCGGGATGATATCTTTGGTCAACTGTCGGATCTCCTGCTGTCCGGACTCCCCCAATTTATCCACTGACAGAATGTACCGTTCAAGCTGCATCTTTACACCCGATATACTTTGAACCACATCCTCGTGCAGTTCGAAGGCAATGCGCTTTTTCTCATCCTCCTGGGCATTGATCATTTTGGCGCTGAGAAACTCAAGCAGCTTCTTACGCTCGCGGGTTTCACGATTTTGATTCTCAATAATATTCTCTGAACGCTTAATCACCATCAACAGAAAGGCGAACAGAAACAGCATCACCAGAGTCACAATCAACCAGATAAGAATGGTTATCTTATTGGAGAGTTCGACCTGGGCATTCACATCCGAGTAGATTTCAAATACACCCTCCACCGGGAAGTTATCCATACGGATGGGGACATAGGTCTGAACCAGATTATCCTCTTCCGTTGTCTTATCGTAAAAGTTGAAGCTGTCCCGGTAGATCAGAACTGTGGATACCACGCCCGACATCGCCTTTTGGAAACCCTCGTTATCTTCCTGGCCATTGCCAATCTGAGACTGCTTTGTGGAGTAGACGACCCGCCCATGGCGATTGTATATCTTCACCCGAACCACATTGGTATTACGTAGTAACTTATTTATCCAATCAAGGAGTAACGGATCGAGGGCAACACGGTTAATAGTCTCTTTGTTACCGGTGTCGGTTTTTTTTAGAAAGGCTAAAAAGTGGCTGCTGAGGGCATTTTCCGTTGCTATGGTGAGGGATTCGTTACTATTGCGGCTAGTTTCCTCGATGATTTGAATAGTCTCAAATCGGAAGAAAAGGAAAATGAGTGCCGCCGAAATAGCGATCGCGAGAAAACTGATAACAGCAAATTGCTTAGATAATCGGAATGTTTGTTGGTCACTATTCATTCAGAAAGCCAGCTATAGTCATCCTCAAATGCTGTACTTATACCAGCAGTAAGCACTCACTAACAGAAACAGTTATTTATGTGATAGTGAAATTCCTTATAAATAGACAAGTGGACAGCATCGTCTCTTCTTATCGTTTTATACTAAGTTAGCCTAGACATCAGTATTTTCAACTTTTATCTATTCTGAACAGGCTCAAGTTGATCCAACTACTCCCAACTGCTCATAGAACAGTTTTAAACAGAGAGGTAAGCCGTTTTATAAAACCAATAGTGAGTTACCGTCCGGCCGAGTTATTCGGACCATTGCGTTTATAACGCTCTTTTTGGCCAATTTTGAGCCAAAGATTAGAAGAAGCTCTTTTGCTGAGAATCTCCCTCATCTTCTTCTTTTTCCTTTTCAGAACACTGGTTTTTTCATAAAAACCAATTCTGCTCTTATACCATCGTGAACTGTATTGTTTACTGACCTTCAAATTGAACCTATGGAAAGCAGCATCGAAAGACTCACCTTCCTCAACGACTATTTTTGCCATATACCGTGCCTGTAGAGTCGGCACACACTCGTTTTACACCTACTGTATATTCGTAGAGTAAACATCCGGGTTCTTAGAACCCGGAATTGCCTTATACCCCCTAAAAGGGGGCTAGTGAGCAGCCCTCTGAGAAGGCTGGCCACCGAGTTGTCCCAGCATCTAACTATCGCGACAGGTTCAACTGCACTTGGCGCTGTTCCTGCCTCTCCTGATACTTTACATACTTACGTATCAAATCAGCATCAACACCTACCGTATCCACGCAATAACCCTTGGCCCGGAAGTGATTCCCCCAATACGGTTCCTGCTTCAGATACGGGTATCGGGTAAACACTCTCAGCGCTGTTTTTCCTTTCACTGTGCCCATCAGCTTGGATATGGAAACCTTGGGAGGTACTTTTACCAATAAATGGACATGATCCATCTGCACATTCAATTCAACTATCGAACAACCCAACTGACTACAGTAAACCTGAATGCAGTGGTGCACCTCTCGACCAATTTGGCCTTTGAAGACCCTATATCTGTACTTGGGCACTCAAACAATATGGTACTGGCAATGCCAAAGCACATGCGTTAATTTCTCAAAAGGAATATTGGAGAGATAGCAGGAGAAGTTTGAGGCCAGTCGTAGCATCCTGTGCCTGGAAGAATATTCCTTAGTTAGCTGGCAGAATATCAGAGAAAGATATTTTACAGAACCAATTGGCGGTTCTAAAGAGAGCCATTTTCAGCAATAGAAATTTACCAAACAAGAAAAATATAAAGATATTTCAATGATATGTAGGCTTCCTTGCCTATACTACTACCGATATCTGATTTCAAAGAGACACAACTGCACGGAGCATCGACACCAACGGTTAGACGTCCCAGTTTTCAACAGTAAGGGCGTCTTTTCGATGAACTCACATCTACGTAGCCATCCAGATTCTAGTTCCTTTACCATCGGGAACGTCTCTTCATAGAGAAAACAAGCCTCTACATCTCACCCTAAATACTGCGATTGCAAATGCCACGTATTGCGAATCAACTTGAGTGGTCTGTTATACCGGTACGCTGCACGATCTCGGTTTCGAAACCATCTATACTGGTTTGGTTTCTATCTGCCCAATATTTCTCAATACCCTCTCTACCTTGACGTTCCGACCATTTTGCCAGCTCCTCTCGATCTCCTTGGTAGTCAAAAAATGGTACCGACATGCCACAGGACGATTGAACCAAAGAAATATCAACAATAAAGATCTGTCTAGACGCAATACTTTCAGGGAATAGCCCAACATATTCTGACCATTCACTATCGCCTTGATGCAGCACCCTCGCCTTACCGTACGCTCGCAAGATTAAAGGTGCTCCGTCGAAAGCACAGAACATTATGGTCATCCGCTGATTTTGGAGAACATGGCCAGCGGATTCATTGCCACTTCCTGTCAGATTGAGCCAAGCAATGGTGTTGGGGTTTAAAACCCGCAAGGAATCACCGCCTTTGGGTGATACGTTTACACTCCCACTCTCTGCGGCTGTACCAACAAAAAAGATTTTTTGCGCTTGAATAAAACTGATATGTGTTTCAGAAAGCGCATTAAACTGTTTCCCCATTTTTACTCCTCAGTTTCTATTGTTCAAAACGGCATAGCAGGCGATCACCACACCACATGGGTAATGGATAACCAAACGGATTGAGTATTAATTTATTCTATAATTAGTTCTATTTATGTTCTCTATATAAAGAGAGTGTATATAGGTGATAGCGGAAGAAAGCTGATTTCAGCGTCCTGCATAGCGAAGTATTCTTTCTCTGCCGAATAGAATATCAAAGAAAAGCGGCTTACAGTACAAGCTGCTGGTTTCTAGGGAGGGTTAATTGTCAGCTACGCTATATTTTCAAGGAAACAGAAAATATATCTATATTTCAATGGATTAACGGCTTCCTTGCCGTTGTAATTCAGCATTGCGAAGAGACGCAATAGCATGAGAGTCAGATACGTCGGTTAGACGTCCAGATTCTCGACAGTAAGGGCATTTTTTTCGATGAACTCACGTCGGGGTTCAACCATATCGCCCATAAGCGTGGTAAATATCTCATCAGCGCCAACAGCGTCTTCAATTTTTACCTGAAGCAGACGACGGCTATCGGGGTTCATGGTGGTCTCCCACAACTGCTCGGGGTTCATCTCGCCCAAACCTTTATAGCGCTGAATATGCTGTCCACGCTTAGCCTCATCCATCAACCAGTTTAGAGCCTGATTGAAGCTATTGATCTCTTTTCGCCGCTCACCACGTTTAATAAACGCACCATCGCCCAGCAGACCGTCAAGCTGTTCACCCAGCTCTTTCAGTTTGCGGTATTCTGTCGATGCAAAAAATTCAAAAGGGATATAGCTATCGGTATTGATACCGTGCACCCGTTTGGAAACCAAAATGGCTTCAGGATTTTCATCGTCTGCAGAGGCCTTTTCGATGTGATACTGATTGGCGATATTCTGCTCAATATTCATCCGATCAGTCAGCTCTTTGGTCCACTCGGCCAGCTTACCTTCATCTGCCAGCAGATCACTATCAACACCCGGCATATAGATCAGTTTAGTAATAACATCACTGTCGTAGCGTTTGGCCAAACGCTGAACGATATTAATGCCGTCGATAAACTGTTTAGCCAACTGTTCCAGGGCAGTGCCTGCCAAGGGTGGTGCCTCGGCATTGACATGCAGCTCGGCATTATCCAGCGCGGTCTGGAGCAGAAAGTTATTCAGATCCGGATCGTCTTTGAGATACTGCTCTTGTTTACCCTTCTTCACCTTATAGAGAGGTGGTTGAGCAATATAAATGTGGCCACGCTCGATCAGTTCCGGCATCTGGCGATAGAAGAAAGTGAGCAGCAGCGTACGGATATGGGCGCCATCCACATCCGCATCGGTCATAATAATAATACGGTGATAACGGAGTTTATCGGGATTAAACTCTTCTCGACCAATACCACAGCCCAGTGCGGTAATCAGCGTACCTACCTCTGCCGAAGAGAGCATCTTATCGAAGCGAGCCTTCTCAACATTGAGGATCTTACCTTTCAGAGGCAGAATCGCCTGGCTGCGTCTATCCCTCCCCTGTTTGGCGGAGCCACCCGCAGAGTCACCCTCCACCAGGTAGAGTTCTGACTGGGCCGGATCTTTCTCCTGACAATCGGCCAATTTACCCGGCAACCCAGCGATATCGAGCACCCCCTTACGGCGGGTCATCTCGCGGGCCTTGCGGGCCGCTTCACGGGCACGGGCCGCTTCGATCATTTTACCGGCGATGCTTTTCGCTTCTGAGGGGTTCTCCAGCAGGAAGTCATTGAGCCGTTCGGACAGAACAGCCTCGACCACACCCTTCACTTCGGATGAAACCAGTTTATCTTTGGTCTGAGAAGAGAATTTTGGATCGGGTACTTTAACTGACAGCACCGCAGTCAAACCTTCACGGGCATCATCCCCGCTGGTGTTGACCGTCTGCTTCTTCGCCAACCCCTCTTTATCGATGTACTGATTGAGTGTACGGGTTAGTGCCGCACGCAGTCCCGCCAAGTGGGTACCACCATCTTTCTGGGGAATATTGTTGGTAAAGCAGAAGATGTTCTCCTGATAGGATTCATTCCACTGCATAGCCAGTTCGACAGTGATGTCGTTGCGCTCAACGGTGAAGTTGAACACTTTTTCGTGAAGGGGGGTCTTCTTTTTATTCAGATGTTCAACAAAGGCCTTGATACCACCTTCGTATTCAAAGATATCCTCTTTCTCACTGCGCTCGTCTTTGAGCACAATCCTGACACCGGAGTTCAGAAATGACAGCTCGCGTAGGCGTTTGGCGAGAATATCGTAATGGTATTCAATATTGGTAAAGGTACCGGAGCTGGCCTTGAAGGTTACCTCAGTACCAGACTCTTCAGTTTCTCCGGTCTCTTTCAACGGATATTGAGGCTCACCGTGAGCATATTCCTGGACATAGATCTTACCCTGACGGCGAATAGTCAGTTTCAGGTATTCAGAGAGCGCATTAACAACCGAAACCCCAACACCGTGGAGACCACCCGATACCTTATAGGAGTTATCGTCAAATTTACCACCGGCGTGAAGTACGGTAAGAATCACCTCGGCGGCAGAACGCCCCTCTTCCGGGTGGATATCGACGGGGATTCCACGACCGTTATCTGAAACGGTAATGGATTCATCTTCATGAACAGTGACACCGATTTCGCTGCAGTAGCCGGCAAGAGCCTCATCGATGGAGTTATCAACAACTTCAAAAACCATGTGATGCAGGCCAGTACCATCGTCTGTATCACCAATGTACATGCCTGGACGTTTTCGAACAGCATCCAAACCTTTCAAAACTTTGATATTTGAAGAGTCGTAACTCATATAGCGCTCCCGTAAATAATCCGGCCATTATACACCTTCAGCCGGGTTCTCTCCTTAGGAATATTAAAGATAGTGATTTAAACAGCCTACAGGACTGCCCCATGTTCCACGTGGAACATTTTATCAGCCTGACCCTCTAGTAAGTCTGCATCGGTGGTGGTTAAAAAGACCTGTGAGCCCATCTCTCTTAGGCGATCGAAAACAATAGTGCGATTATCACGATCCAGTTCCGCAGCTAAGTCGTCAATTAACATCACCGGCTTTTTCCCTGTCTGCTGAATAGTGACTCGCATCTGTGCCAGGGAGAGTGCGGTAATGACCAGCTTCTGTTGTCCCCGAGACGCAAACTGCGAGATTGGTATATTGTCCACCTTGAATTCAAGGTCCGCTCGATGGGGGCCATAGGTTGTATAGCGCTTTTCACAATCTTTCTGAAAGCTCTGCTCTAGAGCCTCTGCGAAGGAGATATCTTCCTGCCAGCCTCTTTTCCAATTTACCTGCAGTTGTAGATCCCCCAATAGTGCGATCAGCTCTTCCTCAAAATAGGTTGTCAGGAGATTGAGATAGGCCACCCGACGTGAGTTGATCTGTTCCCCTAATTCCGTCAGCTCTTTATCCCAAGCTCTTGCCATTACCTGGTTAGTTTTCAGTGCGGCATTACGTTGACTTAGTGCTCTCAGGTAGCGACGTAACAGTTCACTGTAGAGATGTTCCACGTGGAACACTCCCCACTCAATAAATTTGCGCCTGAATTCTGGACCTCTATCAAGAATCTGGTAAGTCTGCGGTGTGATAATCTGCAGCGGGATAGCTGCTGCCACTTGCGATAACCGCTTGATGTTCTGGCCATCGAGTCTGATTTCGGTCTCCGACGTTGTTTTTCGGATACCAATTTTATGTGTTATCTCCCCTGCATGGAATTCGCTAAAGAGATGCAACTCCTTTTCACCGCTCTTGATAACTGGCGCCGCACGCGCGCCACGAAACGACCGCCCTCGTGCAATCATATAGAGTGCTTCAAGAATGGTGGTTTTACCTGAACCGTTTTTCCCGTGAATAAGATTAATAGCATCACTAACCACCAACTGAGCATTGGCGATGTTGCGCATATTGTTTATTCGCAGTAGATGAAAGGCCACAGTGGGCTAGCTTGGTTGGAGAAAAAGCAGGCGCCAGATACAAACAGTTGATCGGCGCCTGATTGTTTAGTTACTAAAGACGCATGGGCATGATGACATATTTGTTGTCATCGGTATCAGAATCCTGAATCAGGCAGCTACTATTGGCATCGCTCAAAGAGAGCTTGACGGTTGAAGCATCAATAACGCCCAGCACCTCAATTAAGTAACCGACATTAAATCCGATAACCAATTCTTCGCCCGCGTAGTCGATCTCCATCTCCTCCTCTGCCTCTTCCTGTTCCGGGTTATGAGCAAGAAGTTGCAACAGACCTGATGTAAATTGAAAACGGATACCACGGTATTTTTCATTGGAGAGAATGGATGTTCTCTGCAGCGCCTGCTTCAATTCATCGCGATCAGCAATCACAGTTTTATCAAACCCCTTAGGGATAACACGCTGATAATCTGGGAATTTTCCATCGATCAGCTTTGAAGTAAAACTAGTATCTCCCATCTTCAGGCGAATGTGGTTGCTGCTGATTTCGACCTCAACTTTCTCTTCACTATCTTCAAGAAGGCGACTCAGCTCCAGCACAGCTTTTCTTGGAAGAATAACTTGAACCTCGACACCCTCTTCCAATTCACAGTTCGCTTCACTCAATGCCAAACGATGGCCATCGGTAGCGACAGATCGGATCATGCCATCACCCACCTCCAGCAACATGCCGTTAAGGTAGTAACGGACATCCTGTTGCGCCATGGCAAAGTGGGTCTTATCAATCAGACGTTTTAGCAACTTTTGAGAGATAGCAAAGTGATGACTGCTGACCGAAGGCTCAATAGCGGGGTAATCCTGAGCCGGCAAAATCCCCAAAGTGAATCGACTGCGTCCCGATTTCAGTACCGCCCGTTCAGATTCAACACTTAGCTGAATCTCAGCCTCTTCGGGTAGTGCTCGACAGATATCGATCAACTTACGTGCAGGCAGTGTGAAATCCAACTCACCTTCTGACTCAACCTGAGCTGAAGTTTTCATCTCAACTTCCAGATCGGTTGCCGTGATAGTCAACTGATCCTTTTCTGCGTTGATTAGCACATTAGCCAGTATAGGTAGAGTCTGTCGCCGTTCAACGACACCGCCTATTTGTTGGAGAGGTTTTAATAAGTTGTCCCTTTGGGTCACGATCTTCATATGAAGCTCTCTTAATAATATATAATGTATTTATTTAATCTATTGTTGTTATTAAGCAGCCGCAAATCAGTGGAAAACATTATTTTTTCTATATTTTTCAATGATTTATAGTCCATTTTGGCTGTGAATAACTTATTAATAGTGAAAAATATCTTTGTCAATCAATTGTGGATAACTCAAGTTTATCAAGCACGCCCAAAACAGTTAACAATTTGTCCACATTAACTTGTTAGGGTTCTTAACAGGTTTCCATAATCCTCGGCTACCCGATGATCACTCTCTTTCAGTTCGGCCACTTTTCGTGTCGCATAGAGCACGGTGGTATGGTCGCGGCCACCAAATGCCTCACCTATCTCTGGAAGACTGTGGTTGGTCAGCTCTTTTGCCAGCGCCATCGCAATCTGTCGTGGCCGGGCAATCGTCCTATTCCGTTTGTTCGAGGTTAACTCAGAGGCCCGTATCTTGAAATATTCAGCGACGGTTTTTTGAATATTCTCAATAGTTACCTGTTTGTCTTGCGCAGCCAACATGTCGCGCAGTGCATCCTTGGCAAACTCCTGGGTAATCGGACGTCCGGTAAATTCAGCGTTGGCGATGATGCGGCGTAACGCCCCTTCCAGTTCACGGATGTTGGAACGTACTCGATTACCGATGAAGAAGGCCACCTCATTGGGTAGTTCCACACCAAACAGTTGATCGGCCTTACTCTTGAGAATGGCTACCCGCGTCTCAAGATCGGGCGGTTCAATGGCAACGGTCAATCCCCAACCGAATCGGGACTTCAATCGCTCTTCCAGCCCGGCCACCTCTTTGGGAAAACGGTCGCTGGAGAGAATGATCTGCTGCTGGGACTCAAACAGCGCATTGAAGGTGTGGAAAAACTCCTCCTGGGAACGCTCCTTGCCGGCGAAGAACTGCACATCATCGATCAGCAGTGCGTTGACCGAGCGGTAGCGGCGTTTGAAATCATCAATGGTGTTGTGCTGAAGCGCTTTTACCATCTCAGCCACAAAACCTTCGGAGTGCATATAGACAACGCGGGCATCCGGCTTATTCTGAAGAATAGTGTTGCCTACGGCATGCATGAGATGGGTTTTACCCAGCCCTACCCCACCATATATGAACAGTGGGTTGTAGACGGTGCCGGGATTTTCGCCGATCTGCATCGAGGCTGCCCGAGCCAATTGGTTTGATTTACCTTCCACAAAAGTATCGAAAACAAAATCGGGATTGAGATTACTGGCAGGCCGCTCAGCCGTGGGGCGCGCGGTAATACGTGGTTTCTGTTTACCCTCGGGAGTTAACGGAGAAGGTACTGACTGCTTCGGATTCGCCTTTTCCCCAGGTTTTTTACTGCTGCCGATCTCCAGGAGAACTTGAGGTGCACTACCCCCGCTTAACTCATTGAGGTAGTCATTAATGGTGGCCAGGTAGTGATTCTTGACCCAATTGAGCACAAACTGATTGGGCGCTAACAGTGTGATTGCGTTATCGCGGGTTTCAGTTTGTAGTGGACGGATCCATGTATTGTACTGCTGTGCAGGCAGCTCCCCTTCAAGGCGATGTGCGCACTTGTTCCAAAGATCCACAGATAAATCTCTCTTCGTATTGTTAGTGACGGTTGGTCATACTGCGACTGCCCTGTCTGTTATCCACAGGCCAGCAAAATGTTCGATTCAGTAAACGGGATCAGTTCAAATGTGGAAATTCCCCAAAGGTAACAGGGGCAAACCGACCGTTTTAGCGCCTCCAGTCTACTCTGGATTAGCAGAGTTATCCACAGACTGATTGGCTATTTTTATACTTGCCTAAGGCTAAACTAGATATTGACAGGGTGCGCCTTCACAAAGTACTCTATGCGCCTTTTTTCAAACGACTTTTCTTGTTCCCGGAGTTGGGGGAGAAGTCAGCAAACAGCTAACCGGTAGATAGCCATGAAAAGAACTTTTCAGCCCAGTAACCTGAAGCGTGCCCGTACCCACGGTTTTCGTGCCCGTATGGCCACTCGCAATGGTCGTAAAGTACTCAATGCACGTCGTGCAAAGGGTCGTGCCCGTCTGGCTCCCTAATTTGAATGGCTGTTGACAGATATTAAAGCCTGCTTCCCAAAAACTGTACGGCTAAATGGCGCTGCCGATTTCAGCCAGGTATTTAGCAAGCCCCAACGCTCTGTCGACAGCTACTTCACAATTCTATTCAGACGTAACAATTCCGGCCTGGCTCGCCTGGGCTTGGCAATTGCCAAGAAGAATCTGAAACGCGCTGTTGACCGAAATCTGGTCAAGCGTATCATCAGGGAGAGTTTTCGGGTGCATCAGCGCGAACTGGCGGGCCTGGATATTGTGGTGCTGAGCCGCAAAGGCATGTCCCTGAAAGAGCGGGCCGCACTCCACGCCTCCCTGGAAAAGCACTGGAGCCGTTTAGCCAAACAGTCGGCCAAATCATGAGCCCCCAACCAGAAGCCAGTCGAAAAGTTTTCGATTCGCGGCCATTCCGTCATAATACGGCCCTTGCTCTGAGGGTAAACTCGTCGATTAACTTTCGTTTCGTCCTAATTTGAGACAGTCAATGGATAACATTCGCCTTATTTTGTTTTTTTCACTGGCCTTTATACTGCTCATGTTGTGGCAGGCATGGAATGAGGACTATGGTCCAAAACCTATTCCTGCAGAGACTGTCTCCACAACAGCGAATGGTGAAACCCCCTCCCCTTCAGCCGTGCCTCAGGCACCTGCTGAAAGCGCGGTACCTTCCGCGGAAGTCCCCAGTGGTGCGGTACCGACTGCCCCCGAGATGACTTCAGCCGGGTCTGCCGGACAGAAAATCGCGGTAATGACCGACCTCTACAATATGGAGATCGATACCCGTGGCGGTAATGTCCTAAAAGTTTTCCTCAACGATTATCCTGAGACACTGAAAAACCCTGAGCAGAAGTTTCAGTTACTACGGTCCCAGACCCCTAACCTGTTAATTGCCCAGTCCGGCCTGATCAGTAACGATAAAGAGAACGCGCCGACCCACGAAGCCGTCTACTCTGTTGAGCAGACCAGCTACACCATGGCTGAAGGCAGCAATACTCTGGAAGTGAACCTGTTCTGGACCAATGATAAAGGCGTTAAAGTCACCAAGCGCTTCAGCTTCCAGCGTGGCAGCTACCAGGTCAAAGTTCAGCACATTGTCGAGAACGGTTCGGGTGAAACCTGGAATGGCCGTGAATATCGCCAACTGGTTCGCAGCGAGCCGGTCGATACCAGCGCTGATAGTAAACTGCTCTACACCTATACCGGCGCCGCTATCTACAGCCCGGAAGAGAAGTTTGAAAAGATCACCTTCGAAGACATGGAGGATTCAAAACTGGATCGGGACGTCAAAGGCGGCTGGATCAGTATGTTGCAGCACTACTTCATGGCTGCCTGGGTGCCGAAGCCGGAAGAGACTGACAAGTTCTACACCAATGTACTCTCCAACGGCCGTTATATAGTGGGTGCTTACTCACCGCCAATGTCAGTGGCGGCGGGCAGTCAGGATACTTTCACCACCAGCTTTGTAGCAGCGCCTAAACTGCAGGACAAGCTGGCGGAGATCGCCCCCGGTCTGGATCTGACCGTCGATTATGGTTGGCTGACAGTACTGGCCCAACCGATCTTCTGGTTGATGAACAAAATCCACTCAGTTGTGGGTAACTGGGGTTGGTCGATCATTATTCTCACTCTGCTGATCAAGCTGGCCTTCTATAAACTCTCTGAAACCAGCTACAAATCGATGGCCAACATGCGCAAAATGACCCCGCGCATCCAGGCCCTGAAAGATCGCTACGGTGATGACAAGCAGCGTCTCAATCAGGCGATGATGGAGATGTACAAGACCGAGAAGGTCAATCCTTTGAGTGGTTGTCTACCGATTCTGGTGCAGATTCCAGTCTTTATCGCCCTCTACTGGGTACTGCTGGAGAGTGTCGAAATGCGCCAGGCGCCGTTCATGCTCTGGATTCAGGATCTCTCGGTGAAGGACCCCTACTTTGTACTGCCGGTGATCATGGGCGTCTCCATGTTTATTCAGCAGAAGCTGAACCCTGCGCCACCTGATCCGATGCAGGCCAAAATCATGATGAGTCTGCCCTTCGTGTTCACCGTATTCTTCGCCTTCTTCCCGGCGGGACTGGTGCTCTACTGGGTGGTCAACAACATTCTGTCGATTACCCAACAGTGGTATATCACCCGTCAGATCGAACAGGCGTCTAAATAAACGCTAACCTCTTGTGGTGAACGTTCAGGACACCATTGCAGCAGTTGCTACCCCGCCCGGTATGGGCGGGGTCGGCATCATCCGCATCTCCGGCAAACTGACGCAACAGATCGCCGAAGCTGTAGCCGGTAAAATTCCCCCACCCCGCCAAGCAGCTTTTTGCCGTTTTCGTGATCCAGCCGGAGAGATCGTTGATGAGGGTATTGCCCTCTTCTTTCCCGGCCCTAACTCGTTCACAGGCGAAGATGTTCTCGAACTCCAAGGCCACGGCGGCCCGGTGGTGATGGATCTGCTGTTGCAGACTGTACTGGCAGCCGGCGCCCGGCTCGCCCACCCCGGTGAATTCAGCCAACGCGCTTTTCTGAATGACAAACTGGATCTGGCCCAGGCTGAAGCGATTGCTGATCTCATTGAAAGCGGTACCTCCGCGGCAGCCCGATTGGCACT
>JAKSCN010000152.1 GCA_022360595.1 Chromatiales bacterium | reverse complement strand
TGGTGGAGAGACTCTCCAGCACTTCGCCATTTTTGACCAGAATGCCGTGCCGGGCGCCGGCCCCGGAAGCCACCGCAATCGACATGGGTGTCGCCAATCCAAAAGCGCAGGGACAGGTGATGATCAGCACTGCGGTCGCTGCCATCAAAGCCTTCTCGAAATCGTTATCAATCCACCAGATAAAGGTGGTGATTGCCAATCCTATCGTTACCGCGACAAACCAGGGGACAATGCGATCCGCCACACACTGAATCGGCGCTTTACTCGCCTGGGCATCTTCAACCAAGCGAATGATGCGACCCAGAGCGGTATTCTTCAGCAAACCCTCCACTTCCATGGTGAGGGCACCATGGCCATTGATGGTTCCGGCAGAGAGCTTATCGCCGACCTCCTTGCTGACCGGCACCGACTCACCCGTCAACATCGCTTCATCGACACTACTCTGGCCAGTGATGATCACGCCATCCGCAGGGATACGCTCACCGGGTTTGATCAATACCCGATCACCCGCTTTTACCGCACGGATCGGTGTGATCTTCTCTTCGCCATCCAGCAGTATGGTTGCCACGCGTGGCTGCAGATCCAGCAGGCGTTGGGTTGAAGCGACCGCCTGCTTTTTGGAGATCGCCTCCAGATAGCGGCCAACCAGAATCACGAACAAGAAATTGACCACTGTGTCGTAATAGACTTCGCCAATGGCAGTGTCGGCCAGAGTCACATAGACCGAGTAGAGATATGTGATGGTAGCGCCAATAGCGATGGGCAGATCCATGCTGAGGTGCATCGATTTTAGGCCCGAAATCGCCCCTTTGTAGAAGGGGTAGCCCGAATAGATTAGCGTGGGTGTCGCCAAAAAGAAGCCGACCCAATGAAACATGCTACGAAACTCGCCTTGATCAGCGCCGGTATAGAGGGCGATTGAGATCCACATCAGATTCATCATGCCGAAGCCGGCAAAGGCCATGCGGTAGAGTAGATTGCGGTTTTCCCGCTGCAGGCTCCCCTCTGCCACATCAGGGTCATAAGGCACCGCGGCGTAACCGATCTGCCCCAGACGCTGGATAACGGCTGAGAGCTTGAGCTGCTGATTATCCCATTTGACGTGCAGACGACGCCCCGAGAGATTCACCCGGGCTTCAATGATGCCAGGCATCGCCTTCAGGGTATTTTCGATTAGCCAGACACAAGCGGCACAATGGATACCTTCCACCAACAGGTGGATATCGCGTTGCTCGCCCAGGGAGTCGACAAACTCCTCCTGCACCTCATCGAGGTCGTAGAGGGCCAGTTCTTTGGGCAGATCGGGTGGTGGAGCCAGCAGCGCCCCTTCAGGTGTGCGTTGATAGAACCCTTCGAGGCCGGCCGCGTAGATCGCTTCGCAGACCGATTTGCAGCCAATACAGCAGAAGTCGCGAAACTCGCCTTGAATCTCGGCACTGATTTGCTCTGAAGGGTCAACCGGCAGGCTGCAGTGAAAACATGAACTCTCGGATTCGGCAATTTGTTGGATTGAGGCCTCGACCACCGCATCTCCCATGGTTTGGACTATTTTACACCCGCGCTAAGACGATAGTCCTCAGTATACTCATCCTCGCCCTGCTTCACAGCAACTAAAATATCCCACACGCCGAGCAGTGGGAAGGTGATATCAGCCTGATACTTGCCTGGCTCAATTTTGGTCATTACCTGTGAAAAGTCCTGGCGGGCATCGGCGGGACGGTAGGCGTAGAAAGTGACGCTGTCGGGCTCAATGGGAACCCCCGATTTATCGATGACAGAGAAGTTGAAAGTGGCCGGTTTGCCGACATCAACAAACTCAGGCGCATCGATCTTCATTTTCCAGCCTGGATCCTTGGCCATACGTTTAAGCATATTCTCTTCATAGTCCTGGCCACGCTCATAATAGTCGTCAACCACCAATCCGGGACGATCAGCAGCCAGATAAATCATGATGATATTCGCGATCACAAAGATCACGAACAAACTAATCCAGCCAATGACCCAAGGGCTGCGTAGCGCCTTCTGTTTCT
>JAKSCN010000487.1 GCA_022360595.1 Chromatiales bacterium | reverse complement strand
TGGCGTGCTTTTCCACCAGAATGTTGTTTTTGAGAATATTGTAGACGCTGTCGATCTCGCGCTGCAGACCGCAGATCCGGTCGAACAGCTGGCTGTCGTAGGCACCTTCGAAACCCAGGTAGACGATGGCATCGCCAGGCCGGCAACGCTGGTTGTGAGCCTGGATCGCTTCGTTCATGCGGCGCTCACTGCCGTGCAGTTGGGTTTCAATCTCCTGCCGCTGGTCGTGGGCGGTTTTGGGCTCCAGCTCATCCGCCTCTTGATCGGCCAGGTTGAGGCGGGCATCGCTGTCGAAATCGGGCCAGACGGCGGTGATGGCTCTCAGGTTCTCTTCCCGGTTTTCAACCCTTTCACGGTTCTCCTCTTGCTGATCGCTCAGTTTTTTGCAGCGTTCGGCCAGGGTTGCCAACTGACGTTTGATGTCACCAACGGTCTCTCTCAGAGCGCCCTCTTCATCCGACAACGCCAGCTCCTGCTCCTTTAGCGCCTGCAGGCGCTGCTCCAGGGCTTTATGCTCGCCCAGGTCGAGTTGGTCCAACAGGAGTTCAAGGCGTTGCAGCTCGCGATGGGTCTGCAGCATATTGTCCAGGCTGTCTGCGTAGCCCAGGGGCTTGAGACCATCAACAGCCTTGAGCAGAGCGCTGCTGCGCTGCATACGGTCGTTGGCCTGCTGCCACTCCTTCTCGATGTTTTGCAGTTCAGCCTGCTTGGCTTGCAGCGCGCGTTCCCGGGCGGCGGCACCAAACACCAGTTCGCTGTCGGGCAGGTCACAACGCCACATGCTGTAATTGCCCGAGGCCATGCCGTCGTCAGTCAAACCACGTCGGGTATGGCGCAGCGTTTCGGCTGAGTCCACCCGCAGTACGGTACCGTAGCTGGCGGTCAGGTAGTGGCGGGCGGTGGCGTGGCTGAACTCCAGGACATGGATAACGGAGTTCTGATCCAGCGCTCCCATACGCTCGGTATCGCGCATCGCCTTGCTGCCCTGGATAATGCGCGCCCTATTGTCGCGTCCCGGCAAGCTCCGCACGATGCGGATAGCTTCGGCCTCATAGGCCTCTTCTACTAGGATGGAGAAACGCGCTCCACCCAGATAGCCTTCGATAGCGGACTGCCAGCGTGCATCCTTGACCTCGACATGATCACAAAGCACGCGGGGATCGGCTGCCGGGCAGCGCTGGCGGATCACTTCCAGGGCCCGCTCCACATAGCCGGGGTAACTGACCCGGGCATTTTGCAGGCGCTCTATCTCATGGGATTTCTGCTTATGTTGCTGGGTCAACTGTTCATAGTGGCGGCTTTGATCGTGGTCGAGTCTGGCCAGTTGATCACGCAGGCTGCGCGTCTCTCCCACACGTCCCAGCTCGTGCCAGTGCGCTACCCAGTGGTTGTGCAGCGACTGCACCTCATAGGCGCGGTCGAGGTATTTTTCTAGGGCAGCGAGATCGCCGGTGAGATCTTTCTGCAGTAGGCTGCGCAGGTCGATGTCGTCAGGTTGACCCTGTTTGAGTACTTGGCGTGCTAACGTCGCCGTCTCCAGGTCGGCTTCAAAATCTACCTCAGGCAGGATGGATTTGATCTCACGGCAGTGGGTCAAATGTTCTTGTAGGTGAATGTCCTGCTGCAACATCACCTTTCCCTGCTCGACCAGCAGCCCGGACTGTTGGTCGCGAGCACGCTCCAATTCATCCTTCTGCTTTAGGGCATCCACCCCCATACGCTGGGCTTCCAAGTTGACCAGTTGATCATGCACACCCTGGCGTCGCCGGTTCGCCTGCTCGATGCCGGTCTGCGCCTCGCTCAGAGCGCGGCGTTGCTCGGTCTGTTGCTGCTTGGCCTGGTGATAGGCCTTCTGGCGTTGCAGATACTCGTGCTGTGCCAGGGTATAGTCGAGCACATTTAACTCGATCCACCGCT
>JAKSCN010000071.1 GCA_022360595.1 Chromatiales bacterium | reverse complement strand
GCAACAGACCAACAGATACTCTTCGAAGTATTGGATGACGGCAGTGCATCGCTCATGAAAGTACTGGCTCAGGGTTCAGACCGAAATATCAAGAAAAATATAGAATCTGTTGATACAGCGGAAATTCTCGAAAAAATCACACAACTTCCAATTGCTGAGTGGAGCTATAAAACAGATGAAGACTCCATTCGTCATTTAGGTCCAATGTCACAGGATTTTTACAACCAGTTTGAATTGGGCGCTGATGATAAGCATATTGCACCGCTGGATGGGGTTGGTCTGGCATTAGCCGCCATTCAAGAGCTAAAGCGGCAGTTTGACACTAAGACCCAAGCCATGCAGGAAAAAATTGATGAGCAAGCAAAACTCATTGAGCAGTTAAAATCTCAATTGTAGTAATTGCATCGGATTAACTCTCAGGGCTGCGTTAGCAGCCCTTTTCTAATGACTAATAAAAACATCCAAACGGGGCAAAACAACATACTGCAGAGAGGTCGTGTATTGCTACACCCCTCTCTATTTTCTGACAGATCTTAGCGTTTTCGCCCGATCGCCTGACTTTTCTGATCAATCACATAGCGGTAGCCAGCAGCAAGATCACGGTATTCATTTCTCTCACCATTCGGCCACTCAACTGTCAAATTAACCGATGCGGTCTTACCAAGACCGATATGCTGCTCCTTTGGATGTACCGTCAGGTAGCTCTCGCCACGGCGGATCTCCCGCCAGATACGCTGACCATTCACTGTCGTGGCAATAATGCGCGCACCTACCGCATCGCGGTTACTTCCCTTTTCAAAGTCACCGATAAGCTTGACCTTGATCCAGTTGTTGCCGAGCTGCTCTGCATTATTCCGGTAGAGTACAGCGTCACCGTGATAGTTATTCAATAACATATCCAGATCACCATCGGCATCATAGTCGAGATAGGCTACCGCGCGGGTATTACCCAACAGGTTGGCGCCACTGCGCTCGGAGACATTGTGCAACTTGCCGTTATTGTTGATAAAGAAGACATTATTCTCTTTATTGCTCTGTGGCAGTACGACATCGCGGGCTGAGCCGGTGGGGTCCTTGTAGTAGGGGTTTTCTGTAGAGTAGAGTGCGTAGTCATTCATACCATTGACTACGTAAAGATCATCATCGCTATCATTATCCACATCAAAAAAGCTGGCTCCCCATGACCAGCCTGTAGAGGAAGCACCACGCCCCATCACCTTATTGGTGTGATGATAAGCATGGAGGGAGCCCTCTCTAGATTCAGAGAGAAATACATCGTTAGCCTCAACAACCCGCATCTTTGCCATTTTATCGGCAAG
>JAKSCN010000531.1 GCA_022360595.1 Chromatiales bacterium | reverse complement strand
TGTTGCCGGCGGGTGACTTTTGGTGCTTACCGTAACCGAGATGCTCATCCAGCTCTGCATTGAGGGCGGCCTCTACGGTAATCTTGGTCAGCATCTGACTGAATTCGTTGAGGTCTTTTTCGGTTTTCAGGGTTTTTGCCGCTTCGCGGGCAAACGCCTCTAGTTCTTCCTTATTCATATCTGCCTATCCTTAGCCATTTCTGGCTTCTATGATAAGCAATTACACAGTTTTATCTACAGTCTCAAAAATAGGAATAACCAAGCGCTAAAAGCTGAAGTTTACCGAAAGAGTACCTAATGATTAATTATGTATATCTCAGGTTTTTTTGACCCAGTGGTTTCTAAACTCTAGCGCAACATCTCCTGCGAAAGAAGTATTATGATATTGCGCTAGGACCTAGCAACCACCCAGTTAAAAGTATTAATAGAGATAGCTTCACTGCTCTCCCGTTGTCAAACAAGTTGTAACCTAGCAAATGAAAGCAGTATGGCAATCGTTTAAACTTGAAAATCGGCTCAAGCGCCGCCCCTATTTTTTTGTTTATCTAGGAATTGTGCTATTCGGAGTAGTTGGTGGGTATCTATTGCGCAAGTTCTTAATCACTGGCAACTCTGTTTCGCCCCTATATCTAGAAGCCACTTTCGCATGGGGATTACTTGTCCTTTGCACGCTTACACCATTTGCAGTTCAGCGGTCTCACGATATCGGTATCTCAGGTTGGTGGGTACTTCTATTGTGGCTACCACCGTTTGTAGATTTTAGACTTTTGCTTATCTTAAGCAAGTACACGGACTTGAAAATCAACGAAATAGTATTTTGGCCGTCTATTTTTATAGCGTTGGCTGGGTTGGTGTTTATGGTTGTTCTATTCTTTTCTCCTAGTAAAAACGCGGGAGACACCTTATCAGAACCCCTAACTTGGCGCTGAGCTAAGCAATATGCGCTGAGAATACAAAGTATGGATATTATCAGCAAAGGATACTTAGTCACTGAACATGGGCGCTATCTATGGAGTCATCCAGGCATCTGGAATGAGATGGGAGAAATTACCACCAGAAAATTTCATTTGGTATTTGTTCATTGGTCTGTAGCCTTATGTTTTATATTGGGTCTGATTTTTCTAGGGCTATACTTCGGAGATGCTACCCTCCAGAACTGGAGAGCATTGTCATCCACCAAAAAAACATTTTGGGTAGGCTATATTGTCCTGATAGGCTTAACAGCATTTAATTCTCCTTTTCTAACCCACTCTATGCTCGGGTGGGGATTGTCTAGCCATATATACGCTATGTTTTGGTCCATCATCGCAGCAGCAATCCCAGTAGTCATTATTAGCGCGAACAGGCAAAACCGAAGCATTGCCAAGAGAAATCAGATTGGCATAATTACTTTCTCATTTTTATTAACCTATATGACCATGGCGGTACTGTATCTCAATGCTCCTACCGCTATCGAATAAATCAGCATTTTTACGAGGTGTAGATATGCGCAATATCGCGGGTATGTTTATAGTTTTATTATTGGCTGGATGTGCTAGTACACCGCCTATTCCTCCTAATTATTCTGGCTCAGATGCAGGCAAAATTGTTGTCGGTATAGGTGCGGCTGCTGGCACGAATTATTCAAGTTACTCATTTCTCTTTCGAAGAGTTGATCAGCGCTCTTTACCTAAAGATCAACAACAAGTTGGAAGGCTTATGTTTCTTCAGAACAACATCTTCAGTTCTAATGAGCCGGATTATGATACCTCAAGTGAACAAGGTGAAGTTCTAGTTCAATCGATTCCTGCAGCTAAGTATGAAATTTTTAATTTCGATATCTACGACAATGGATATGTTGAAAGAAATTTTTCTTCGCGCGTCGATTTTTCGATACCTTTTACTGTAGAGGCAGGAAAAATCACATATCTTGGTAACTATCAAGCTAATAAACTTATGGGGAAAAATTATTTTGGCTTACCTATACCGGCAGGCGCTCTATTTGTAGTTTCTGATCGCGCACAGAATGATCTTGAAATTGCTTACAGAAAAAAAGAAATTCCAGAAATTGGCGCAAACAATTCAACACCTACCGTTGATAGTATTGGGAATCCTCTCTTTATTGAGCCCAGTAGTATTGTTATTGAGTAAAGTAATAGTCAAAACTGGCAACTACTTATCACCGGAGGCTTCTCTGCGGCATCTCCCTTAACAACCCTTTGAGATATCTACGGCACCTAACATTTAGGTGACAGAACTAAATTGTGAAATTCCTGCTCAAACGGAAAATACGAAGAATTGAATCTGAGCTTCGAAAAATGCTCAGATCAAAAGGGATAAAACCCAATGTGTGGTCTTTCGGTGCGTATTACATTGATCCAAAACATTTAGTGTTTGTTGTTGGCGTATCAACTGACCATGAGAAAGCAAGCTTAAAAAATAGTCCTGATTTTGGCGCTCAAATGAGAGGGCTTTTAGATAAATACAATTGGCCAATTGCGGCCCGATCAGCGGTCTCTTTTAACGTGGAGTCTCAAGAGACTGTAGAGCGAGAAACCGATGGTAATTGGTGGTACCACTACAAATAGTCCTAACAGTTACTAAGTGCCTTTTCGAGCTTCTGCCAATCAGCCTCACTACCAGGCAGCCCAAAACGCAGCGATGAGATAGGCCGGATAATCCGCACCAATACCCCCTGACTTGCCAATCGATCAAAGATAACTGCTGCTTTAGGGGTTCTCACCAGTTGAAACAGTGTCGCACCGGTGGCTGGCTCCAGACCATACTCGGTTAGCAGCTTCTGGAGGCGTTCGGTATCGAGGATGAGTCGCTCCCTTGTCTGCTGCTGCCACACTTTGTCTTTTAGAGCCTGCATTGCCAGCCAGCGGGCCGGGTTGTTGAGGCTCCAGGGACCGAGCGCTGCTTGTAGCTGTTGCAATAGTTTCTTTTCGGCAAATAGAAATCCAATCCTTGCACCTGCCAGGCCAAAAAACTTGCCCAAAGAACGCATTACAATCAGCCCTTCGGCCAAGGGTTCACTCAATAGACTCTGTTCCGGTGTGGCATCGATAAAGGCCTCGTCGATAACCAGCCAGCCGCCACGTTCGGCAAGCTGAGCCTGCCATTGCTGAAGTGTCTCCAGTGAGATCATCAATCCATCAGGATTATTGGGGCGCGCGATGACAACCACATCCAACTGATCAATTGCGGCCTCCAGCCCTGCCAGATCCAGCTCTTGAACCTGGTGGCCTTCCTGCCGCCAACAGTGGGCGTGTTCGCTGTAGCCTGGGGTCAGCACACCCACCCGGCAGCTACTGCGCAGGCGGGGTAGCCACTGAATAGCGACCTGTGAGCCTGCCACCGGTAGCAGTTGCCGGCAGCCGTAGTAGTCTGCCGCGACTTCGAGTAGGCCATCCTGCTCTTCAGGCAGTCGCTGCCAGAGCTGCGGATCTATCTCGGGTACGGGCCAGGCTATCGGGTTGATACCGGTAGAGAGGTCCAGCCACTGCTCTAAAGGGATCTGATAAGCGGTTGCGGCCTGTCGTACACGGCCACCATGTTCCAATCCAGCGAATTCAAACAAGGAAAATTCCTCCCACTCCCATCACTGCCAACCACAATAACAGGCTTTTATGAAACAGATCCTGGGCCCGATAGAGGTCACCCACTTCGGGAGCCCGTCCAGCACCAAACAGAGGTTTAGCAACACGTTCACCATGATAGACTGCATCACCACCTAGAGTAATACCCAAGCTGCCGGCACCGGCCGTCATAACCACACCGCCATTAGGGCTGGCCAGCTCTGCCGACTGCTGTCGCCAGCAGCGCCGCGCACAGCAGTAGTTGCCCATCAATGCATAACTGAACGCGGTCAGGCGGGCAGGTACCCAGTTCAGCAGATCATCAAAACGGGCAGCAGCCCAACCAAACTGCTGAAAGCGTTCAGTGCGATAGCCCCACATCGCATCCAGGGTATTGACCAGACGATAGACCACCACGCCAACAGGCCCGGCAACCACAAACCAGAACAGAGCACCAAACAGGGCATCGAGTCCATTCTCTAGCAGCGACTCCAGTGCAGCCCGAATCACGGCAGTACGGTCCATGCCACTAGCATCGCGACTGACGATCATACCCACCTGGGTGCGAGCTTGCTCAAGGGTACCCTGCTGCAGCACCATGATTACTTGCTTCAGATGCTGCACCAGACTCTTGGCGCCTATCGCCAGATAGAGCAGTAGCAGGTCGACAACCAGACCGAACTGTTGACTGAGCCAGTGAGCCAACCAAGCGAGTGGCATCACTGCCAGTAACAGCGCCAATATTCCCTTCAGATATCGATACCCTCCTCGATTCAGGAGACGCTCTATGCTGTCGGCCAGGCGGCCGAACCCAACCAGTGGATGCCAGCGCTTGGGTTCCCCCAGAAATTGATCCAGCAGCAGCGCCGCCACTACCAGAAGGAGTGTCATAGCGACAACGCCAAGGCAACCAGCGTGACCGCTTCTGTCAGTTCACAGATCGCCCCAGCCACAT
>JAKSCN010000133.1 GCA_022360595.1 Chromatiales bacterium | reverse complement strand
CATAGCCATTTTCATCGGTCTTATTACGATAAATGCCTGTATGGAACATCCACTTTTAAGGGCTCATACAGGCACCAGGAACTAGGTTGGCTAGACAGCCGATTGGCGGCTCTCAGCCTCAAGCCTTTCGGGAATCACATCCCAGCCAGACTTGATTTCTGCCAGCAATGAACTCACCTCATCGAGAATTGCAGGGTCATTGGCAGCCCCAGCCTCAACCAAACGCCTGACCATGTATTCGTAAAGATCAAACAGATTCTGAGATATTCCACCCGGAACATCCATATTCAGGCTGCTTTGCAGGCCGCTAATAATAGAGATGGCCCAACTGATATGCTGACCTTTCTCTGCCAACTCACTTCTCAACATATGCCCTTTGGCGGCAGCGATTTTATCCAATGCGCCTTCCATAAGCATCTGTATCAAGCGATGCGGCGTGGCATCTTCTACACCAGATGAGACACTAACGCTTTTGTACTGGGAAAGTGCACTGTTTATTCTAGATTTCACCATCTGTGTCTTACCTTTAATCCTATATACCAAGAACCACTAGTTATTATTTCCAGTGGTCAAATTGGACAAAGCGGTTAACTGAGTCGTCAAATACTGACTGGTTGTACTCATACTTGCCATCAACGTATCCAGAGTGGTGAACTCCTGAAGATATCGCGCCTCGACACTTTCCATTCGTCGCTCAAGTGATTCCCTGTCTCGCCCAATGGTATCCACACGACTATTGGCATTATCGAGAAGGCTATCCATGGTACCGCCAGTCTGCAGATACCCCTCCAGCATGGTATCCATTCTATACGCAAAACCGGAGGTTTCGTCGGTAAAGAATGACGTTACACTATCCGGGTTCTCCTTCATGGCATCTGTCAGTTGACTGCTGTCGAACTCCAGTTTACCGGTTTGCGCATTTGAGGTAACACCCAATTGCGAGATATGGGTATAACTTCCCAATCCTGTGAGGGCATCGTTCAACACATTGCGAAGTTGAGATTCAACACCACGAATAACACTACCACTTGCCGTAATTGAAACCTGAGCCAATTGATCTTTTAGGCCATTGTAGGCCGCAACAAAATTATTGATGGCATCTGTCGCGGCAGAATAGTCCTTGTCGATGCTGACAAAAGACTTTCCTGTCGCCTTTAAATCCAGTGTTAAACCATCTACAGCATCCGAAATGCTGTTTGTGTTGCGGGTTACCGACACGCCATCAATAGTCAATGATGAGTTCAATTCATTCTCTGATGCCAGCAGCTGATCATTTTCATCCCGATTGAGCATAGAGAAGTTGAAAGTCGATGAATTAATCGCGCCACCATAAGAGAGCTGGACTCGATTGTCATAGCCACTCTCCTTAGCGGTAAGCACCAGCGTCTGGTTACCACTATCACCTGTAATCAAGCCGGCGACAACACCGGTCTCATTACTTTCATCATTAATGGCTGTTTGTATTTCAGATAGCGTCATCCCTGCTGAGAGGTCTAACGTGAAACTCTCCGTACCCACGGTTAACGTCAGCTCATCACCGGCAGCTCCACCAAAGGTGTCCGATGATGAGAATTCAGAAGATCCCAGCTTATGCTGCTGGGCAAGCCGGTTAACTTCGATATTGTATGAGGAGGTGACCGCCCCCGGTTCAGAGGAGACTGTCAATACATCCTGATCGGAAGAGGAGGCCTTTGATGCCTGAAAAGTATCTTTATCCTCTAACTTGGAGAGAGAACTCTGAAGCGAAGAGAGCCCCCCTTTTAGTAGACCGTAAGCGGATATCTCCGCCTGTATAACAGCCTCTTTCTGGTCCAGCCGAACAAGGGGTTGACGCTCGACTGCCATAAGCTGAGATACAATGGTACTTACATCTAACCCTGATCCTATACCTGGAGAGCTCAACATAATCTTATCCCAGCCTCACAATTTGCAGCTTAATTTAGACGTCCTTGTCACCAAGGATCCATTACGCTTTTTCGCTAAACAGCAGAGAGGTACTTGACTCCTCGTTACTGAAGAGCATATCGCTGACCTCTTGTAAGCGTTTTTGCATATTCAATACTTCTTCGGCGGGGATTTCACGGATAGTGTCACCCGTTTCTGCATCCAATACTTTGACGATGGTTTTGCCGCTTTCATCATCCACCGAGAACTGCAGTTGCCTTTTTACCGCCTGCGCATACTGATTGAGGTCATCGACGACCCCATCCAGATTCCGCTCAGTCTCGGCAACATCTTCAACACCTGAAATACTACTTATATTGAACACAGGAGAACCAGGAAGCCCAACCCTCTCAAGTTTCGCCTCCTGGGTCTCTTGTACACGACTAGCACTATCCGACCCCCCCTTGGCTTGGGGACCCTTGATCCCCAATACACTGTGAGAGATATCGTTAATCATGGTATTCACCTATTCCCAGGTGGGGAGCCCGACCCCGCCGGACTCCCTACCAAATACCCGTTTACTGGAGCAGGGACAGTACTGACTGTGGTACCGAATTAGCTTGCGATACCATAGATACGCCGGCCTGCTGCAGGATCTGTGCTCGTGTCATTGATGCAGTTTCAGCCGCGAAATCTGCATCACGGATACGTGAGCGTGCAGCTGAAAGGTTCTCAGCAGAAGTCTGCAGAGTAGAGATCGTGGATTCAAAGCGGTTCTGATAAGCACCCAAATCGGCGCGACCGGTATTGATCTGCTGCAGCGCTTCATCCAGCACTCGAATTGCGGCCTGCGCATCAGTAGATGTTGAAATCGAGACACTACCTACTGATGAGAA
The DNA here is from genome assembly GCA_022360595.1 of Chromatiales bacterium. GTDB lineage: Bacteria > Pseudomonadota > Gammaproteobacteria > Chromatiales > Chromatiaceae > BM503. Next base: position 1,256 of record JAKSCN010000133.1, on the reverse strand, counting down.
CGCGCTGGCAGCATTCGCACCGGCAAACTCAGTGAGATCTGCATTGGCGGCTGTAATATCGCCTTTAGAGCTGTAGATATCAACTGTACCAACTACACGAGTGGAGTCAGTATTTGCACCACCACCCCCGGTCAGTTGAACCGCTGCGCCATTACCACCTGCTACATCTACAGTTTTGACACCACCACTGTTGTCGAAATTCAGCACTTCGATATCACGGCCATCGGTAGTGGAAAGACTGATCACCGCCTTATTCGATGGGTCAGCAAAAGAGGCTGTCACACCGGTTGTTCCCTGGGCGCCGTTAATCGCTGCTACCAGTGCGGAAAGATCACCTGTCGCTGCAACATCAGCACTGATAGACTGTCCATTCAAGTCCATGGTGACAGTACCAGCACTACCAAGATTGGATATTGTGGCACTATTGGTGGCAACCGCACTCAATCCCACACTTACACCTGCCGTATTGATGGCTGTCGCTATACCGTCCGCCCCGGCGTTGTTGGCATAAGAGATAGCCGCAGTAGTACCGCCTTGAGCGGTAGTCAACGTCAAATCAGCTTCAGCAGTAACAACGTTCGCAGTAAGATCCGCGGTAGCCGCTGCAGCTCGATTCATGACCGTACCCCCGGTAGTCAGCACATTGCTACCGAGTGATGCTGCGCGCGCATCAGTGATAGAGGATACGGTAATCGTCTGGTTGGCATTGGCGCCTACCTGAAAGGTCTGACCGGCGAATGAGCCATCCAGCAGAGTCAAGCCATTGAACTGAGTCTGTGTTGCTACGCGGGTGATTTCCGAAATCAACTGCTGCACTTCTGAGTCCAGCGCCGCACGGTCGGTATCGGTGTTGGTGGCGTTAGAGGATTGGATGGCCAGTTCACGAATACGTTGCAGGTTGTTACCAATCTCACCCATTGCACCTTCAGCGGTCTGCGCCAGTGAAATACCGTCATTGGCGTTACGCGCTGCCTGGTTAAGACCTCGGATCTGGGAAGTCATACGTTCGGAGATCGCCAAGCCCGCTGCGTCATCTTTTGCGCTGTTAATACGCAGACCGGAAGAGAGACGCTCCATCGCAGTCGCCATTGAACTCTGAGATTTGTTCAGGTTCCGCTGTGCGTTGAGGGACATTACATTAGTGTTAATAACTTGTGCCATTGTTTTGCTCCTAAATCCTCCTGGCTGCCTAGCTGTTGGCGCTCTGGAGGTCAGGTTGATATTTAGCGGATATACCGGATTGATTTCTGGTATTT
>JAKSCN010000049.1 GCA_022360595.1 Chromatiales bacterium | reverse complement strand
GCCAGCTCAGCCTGCGCTCTGCGCCACACCGCTTTAGTACGCGCCTCACCAATCTGGGCAACCTGCAGGTCGCGATCCGAGCGCACGGTACGATCATACAGCTCTGTGGCGCGCTCCAGCTCACGTGCTCCCTCATCCCGGTCATGCTCTGCCTCTACGAGTCCCGCCTCCGCGCGTGCCATCCGGGCTTTCAGATAACGATCATCAAGCGCAATCAGTAGATCACCTTTTTCCACGTGTTGCCCAGGTTTAACGGACACTGTCTTAACGATGCCACTCTGCACCATCCCCAAACCAATACGCTTATACCACTCCAATGTCGCGTTATACTCCTCTGCCACAGCAGTAGAGCTAAGCCACACTGTCGCCACAAATAGTATTATTCGAATCATTACCCTTCTCCCTCTTCCGCCCTAGCCTCAGGCGTGATCAGGCGTCCCAACAGTGCATCAAGCCGGGCCCAGGCCATGGCCAGTTCATAATCCGTCGCCGCCTTCTGCAGACGATAGTCAGAGATGCGCGTCTCGGCGTCCCCCAGATCAGACTTCACCTCCAGCTCATAGAGTGCCCGACTGCGATCAATATAGAGATCGCGGTAGGCTCCCAACGCACGCATCTCCTCTTGTTGAGCCTGCAGGCCTTTAATCTCAAGCCAGAGGTCAAGCACAGCCTGGCGTATATCGAGCTCCGCTTCACTCAACAAGGCTTGATAGTGGTGCAAATCCGCACGCCCCTTAGCCAGTTCAGCGTTACGGCCGCTTTTAAAAAGAGGCACCTCGATCAACAACCCTGCGGAAAATGGGTCCCGGGTACTGGTTGTACGGTTGTAGACCGCTGCCTGAATCTCAGCATAAACCACCGGAGCATCGCTGGAGCGGGCACTCTCCACCCGTGCCTGCGCCGCATTCACTTGGGCGCGTTGCGCCTTCAGCATCGGATTTTCCTCCAACGCCCGCTCAGTCAAAGTCTCCACATCCGGCAACTCCCGCTTCAAACTCAACGCGGGTTCAGCCAATGTTGAGGAGAGCTGCGTGGGTCGATTCAAGCTGATCGCCAGACGCTGACGACTGGCCCGCTGCAAGTTCTGACTCTGTTGCCAAGCACGGCGGCGTTGCTGAAAGATACTCTCCTTCTCCAGCACTTCGATATCCGACAACTGGCCCATCTCACTGCGCTCTTTAGCCTTATCCCAGTGGAGAAACCCCATGGTCATCGATTCGTTGTCACGGATATATTGCAGATCAGCCAACAACACATCGAAATAGTTGCGCAGAATATCCAACCGATGCTGTTGACGGGCATCCAGATAATGCCACTCCTGGCTGCGATAGTCGGCGTCTGCCGCCTGCTGTGCCGCTTCAGTTCGACCGAAATCATAGAGCCGCTTGTGTAATCGCAGCTTCACGCTACTATCATTATTGGTGCTGTTAGTCGCCTTGTATGACGGGTCCACCGCGCGCAGCCGCGCTTCAAGCTCGGCATTCCAGCCATACTCTGCCTCAACCGCTTTTTGAAGGGCACGGCTACGCGTCAACTCGGCACGCCGCAGGGCCAGTGCAGGGTGATTTTCATCGGCTAACGACAAGGCAAACTCAAGCGTTAACGGCTCAGGCAGCCGCTGCGCAGATTCAAGTGACTGCACCGCAGGCTCTGACAACACCAGTTGCGCAAACAGCAGCAGACATGGGCCGGCAATCCGGGCAGAGAGCTTAACACTATCCATGCTGATTCCTCTGCTGCTTACTTCGCTTTACCCCGTTTATAACGGGTAAAACTCATGCTGTTATAGACACCATTCGCTACATATTCACCCAGCCACATAAACTCTTGCGGGCCGTTGCTGGCGCCGGTAAAGCGTGCACGCTTGATCGGATCACCCTTCAGATCGTAAAAGGCGAATACCGGGGTTGCGCGAACCCGATTGCCTTTGAAGGCGAAGTCTTTTTGCGTAACCGTATTGCCTTTGAAATCGATCATCTCCACGTCACCCTCGATATCCACCGAGAAGATCATGAAGTGTTCTTTGAAATAGTCCTGAACCTCGGGCTGATTCAGCACCGTCTGTTTCATGCGGTGGCAAAAGGGACACTCATCCATCTCAAACATGATCAGGATTGCCTTCTTGCCATCCTCCTTGGCCAGCTCCAGCTCTTCGGAAAAATCGCCTAGGCTTTGATCGAAAAAGTACTCCCCCGGGTCACGCGGGGTACCTGCATGCGCACTAACCAATAGGACGGATAACAACCACCCGATCAGACCTTGTCTGACTCTCTGCATAGACACACCTCCTCACTCCTTTTCATCCTTCTTGTAGTTCTCTATATAGCTCTCCAGCATCGCCTTGCTCACTGGTCCAACCTGACGCGCAACGACCAAACCTTCTGGCGACACAATGTATGAAGTCGGCAGCCCGGGGACTCGGCCCAGTTCCGAATAAAGACTGGGCTCCCCCAGCAGCACCGGAAAACTGATGAACTGATCTTCAAGGAAATCCTTTAGCAGCTCTCGATCAATCTCCTCGAAATTGACTCCCAACACCACAGCATCTTTGTCCTTATGCTGGCTGTGGAACAGCTCCAGTTCCGGCAACTCATCCAGGCATGGGGGACACCAGGTGGCCCAGTAATTGACCACCACCCATTTACCCCGAAACTCCGACAACTTACGTTCATTACCGTCTACGTCAGGCAGTTGGAAGTCCACTGGAGAGGTAGCACTGGATACTGACGGCACCAGCAGAAGTGCGACCAGGATAGAAGCGATCAGTATCAATGAGCGTTTTGTCATAAAGCGATCCTCAGAGAGATTAAAGTTGTCGGGAGCAATGCCGCCAGGATTATTGAGCATATATTATAAGTTCTCTGATCATGCTATCCATGGGTTGACCCCAAGGCTCCTGCAAGTATATGTCGCCCAATGGATTTTCGGGATAGCGGTTTCTACCTAGAGGGATTAACACTATTGCCCAAGGGGGTTTGCATCGCTGGATTTGGACGAATCCATCACAAAAACCAAATTACCACTTTTTTAAAGTGGTTTTGCTCTTCAATGTGAGGCACACTACGGACCGGCGGCTGACTCACTTTTCCAGCAGCTAAACATATTATGAATAATTTACCCAGTCCAATCACTCAACCAGCACAGTAGACATTAGTAAGGTAACCATCGGAATGCAATTCACTATTCCTGGGATAGATAACTACACCAACCCCGCTACCCTCACAAAACCACAGGAGCTTGCCGCATGGATTAATGAGCTCCCTTACGCCAATCAGCAAGGTACCGTACAGCTACTACACAAAATGTTGGCGCAGATAAATCGCCATCCTGAACTGATTCCTGAACGCTATCAGCTGATGCTGCTGTTGCTACAGCCTTTCCAACAAGTTATCTGCACCGTTATTGAAAAGTGCCAAGGTCGTGAAGGTGAGAACTATCTAAACAACGAACGCGCCTTTGACCCAACCATTGAGCAGACCATCACCGAGATGGCCTACGGCTTTAAACATCTCATCAACAATATACAGAGTGATGAAGACCGGCCACCGTCCACGGAAGTGTTTGCCAATGTCATTTACCACACCATCGATCTGTTATCGCTGAATCTGCTGTTCTCATATTCGCGCTACAAAAAAACCTCACAAACCATCTGGCGCGAAATCAATCAGCTTCATGAGCTAGCCACGCGATACGACCTATGCGACATCGGCATCACCACCGACGATACCGCAACTTCACCAAGCTCGATTAAACAGGCCTTCACACGCATTGCACTGATTGTCCTGCTCGACCCATTCCGCCTCAAGCGTGGGGAAGTCTGGCACGCTTATCACTATTTGAGCAGCCACGCACACTTGGTCCGCTTAGGGCCTTGGCGAGCCCTCGCTGAAGGCAATACAGAGGGCTGTTTTCAACTCAAATACGGTAGTCTT
>JAKSCN010000611.1 GCA_022360595.1 Chromatiales bacterium | reverse complement strand
TCAGGCGCCTGCTCTAAAACAAGTTCAACCCAGGCCTCCAGCTCAGCCTGATCAAACCTGTAAGCGCTACCACCGTGCCCCGGCAGTTCCACGACCGTCATGCGGTAGTCATCGGAGAGGGCATCCAGCAGCGGATTCCAGACTGCAGCATTCATCCCCCAGCCATGCAGCAGAACCAGCTCTTCGGCATCTGCTGCTTGTGAACCCACAGTTTCGCAATAGAGCGTCATACTGCCTCCTCTATCTGCAGCGTCGCCAAAGCGTCCAACAGACGTTCAACCTGTTTCTCATCATGACTGGCAGAGAGCGTCACCCGCAGCCGGGCACTCCCTTCCGGTACCGTTGGCGGGCGAATAGCACTGACCAGAATGCCCTGCTGCTCTAACTGCTGACTCCAGCGTAGCGCCTGTTCCGCACTTCCAGCGAGCAGCGGCTGAATGGGTGTGGGTGACGCCATCAATGGCAGCCCCAGTTGTTCCACACCATGACGAAACTGTTGAATCAGACTCTGTAGCCGTTCACGCCGCCAGCTCTCTTGCCGAACCAGTTTGAGGCTGGCACGGGTCGCCTCGGCCACAGCCGGTGGTGTGGCAGTGGTGAAGATGTAGGAGCGCGCCTGCTGAATCAGTGTCTCGATCAGATCATCCGAACCGGCGACAAAAGCACCAAAAGTACCTATCCCCTTGCCAAGCGTTCCCATCAGAATCGGCACCTGATCCTGGTTCAGACCAAAGTGGGCCAAACTGCCCTGCCCTTGCTCACCCAGCACACCGATACCGTGGGCATCATCGACCATCAACCAGGCACCCTGCCGGGCACAGATCTCGGCCATCTCCGGCAGCGGTGCAATATCGCCATCCATACTGAAGACGCCGTCGGTGGCGACCAGCGCCTCACCCTTCTCCTGGGCTGTTAGCTGCTCTCTCAAATGAGCATGATCGGCATGTCTGAAGCGCTTGAACTGAGCGCGGGAGAGTAACCCGCCATCAATGAGCGAGGCGTGATTGAGACGATCCTGATAGACCGCATCCCCACGCCCAACCAGTGCAGCGATCACTCCCTGGTTGGCCATATAGCCGGTGGAGAAGAGCAGCGCCCGGTCACGTCCACAAAAGCTAGCCAGCTCCTCTTCCAGAGCATGGTGAGCACTGCTGTGACCAGTCACCAGATGAGCCGCACCACTGCCGGCACCATACTGGTCTGCCCCCTTTTTCAGTGCAGCGATCACCTCAGGGTGGTTAGCCAGCCCGAGGTAATCGTTGCTGCAGAAGGTGAGCAGCGGTTTGCCGTCCATCACCAGCTCTGGCTGCTGGGCGCCTGCGGCGACACGCCGTCGCCGATAGAGATGTTCTCGGCGACGACGTTCCAGTTCAGGAGTGAGTGACTTCATCAGCTATCGAGGCTAAGAACAATCAGGCCTGCTGAGCAGCGCCGAACTCTTCAGCCAAGCGGCGCTCGCGTTTGCTGCTGCACTCTTTTTCGGTGGCCTGCAGCTCATTGGCTGCCTCGAACTCAATACCCAGACGCTTGAACAGCTTCACGTCAGCATCAGCTTCCGGGTTGTCGGTAGTAAGTAATCGCTCACCGTAGAACATAGAGTTGGCGCCTGCCATGAAGCAGAGCGCTTGCATCTGGTCGTTCATTTCGGTGCGACCTGCAGAGAGACGTACATACGACTCGGGCATCAGTATACGGGTCACTGCGATAGTGCGAATAAATTCAAAGGGGTCCAGTTCATCCACACCAAATATTGGTGTACCTTCAACCTGAACCAGCATGTTTATCGGCACTGATTCGGGATGCTTTGGTAAGTTCACCAGTTCACGCAGCATGGAAGCGCGGTCACGACGCGATTCACCCATGCCGAGAATACCGCCGCTGCAGACATTGATCTCCTGATCGCGTACGTATTTCAGCGTCTCCAGACGATCCTGGAAGGTGCGGGTGGAGATCACATTACCGTAGAACTCCGGTGAGGTGTCGAGGTTGTGGTTGTAGTAGTCCAGACCTGCCTCTTTCAAACGCTTGGCCTGAGGCTCGGTGAGCATCCCCAGGGTGACACAGGTCTCCATGCCGAGATCGTGCACCGCAGTGATCATCTCGATCACGCGCTCCAGGTTTTTGTCTGTCGGGTTACGCCAGGCAGCCCCCATACAGAAGCGGGTAGCCCCTTTATCTTTCGCCTCAGAAGCCGCTTTGATCACCTCATCAACCGGCAGCAGCTTCTCTTTCTCCAGATCGGTGTTGTGCTTGGCGCTCTGGGAGCAGTAGCCGCAATCCTCCGAACAGGAACCGGTTTTAATGCTCAACAGTGTGCTGACCTGAACCTTGTTGGGATCGAAATTCTCACGATGCACTGTCTGCGCCTGGAACAGCAGATCGTTAAACGGCAGATCGAACAACGCTTCAATTTCGTCCCGGCTCCAGTCATGTCTCAGTTTAGATTCACTCATCAGATCAGCACCCTCGGGGTCTTTAACCCGTTGTATAATCACTTAAATTAACAGGGAATTCGGCTTTCGCCGGAAAGAGTGGCAATAGTAGGAGATACCCGATTATTGTCAACAAGGATAATACATGAAAGTTTACAATTGTATAAATAAAATACAATCTATTCTATTTCCTCACTATTGCCTGGTCTGCGGAGAGACAGGGGTCGATGGCCTCGCCCTGTGCCAATCTTGCCTTGACGAGTTACCGGTCAACCACCACTGCTGCAGCCTTTGCGCACTGCCATTGAATGACCAGGAGACAACGCTTTGTGGCCGCTGCATCAAGCAAGCGCCCCATTTCGACCACTGCCTGGCCCCCTACCGTTTTGCCCCACCACTCGATGAACTGATCAACGGTTTTAAATTCAGCGCCAAGCTCAGCTACGGCAGCCTCCTCTCATCACTACTGATGCAGGCCCTGGAAAAGAGTCAGCGCCCGCAACCTGAACTGATTATCCCGGTTCCCCTGCACCCCAGACGCCTGAGGCAGCGCGGCTACAACCAAGCCTTAGAGCTGGCCAAGCCGCTAGGCAAACAGCTTGGTATTCCCGTCAACCCTCGACTCTGTCAACGCCACCGCGATACAGCGGCTCAGTCCCACCTAAATCGAAAAGAGCGTCTGAAAAATCTACGCGGCGCATTCCAGCTAACAGGAGAGATAACCGCACGGCGGATAGCGATTGTGGATGATGTAGTCACCACAGGCAGCACCGTGACGGAGATGGCCCGTCTGTTCAAACAAGCAGGCGCTGAGCAGGTCGATATCTGGTCCATTGCCCGAACGCCTATTGATTAAACGACAGTGAAACAGCGCCACTGATCGTTGCGGTCAAATCGGTTATGCTAGGGCTTGTTAACATTAATTTGATTGTCACTATTGAACCAAAAAATGGTCTTGGGAGTGACAATCAAATTAATGTTAACAAGCCCTAGAGTCTCAAGCAGGTCTGGAGAGAAGAGAGATGTCAAAAGCGGAGGAGACCATCCGATTCAGTGTGTCACTGCCAAAACCACTGTTGGACGAGCTGGACAAACGGATTACCAACAAAGGCTACGCCTCCAGGTCCGAACTGGTCCGTGACTTCATTCGCGAAAAGATGGTCGAAGACAGTTGGAACAGCGGCGACGAAGAGGTGGCCGGCGTGCTGACCATCATCTACGACCACCATCAACGCGGTGTCACCCAGCAGATCATCGATATTCAGCACAGTCAGTATGTTCACGTACTCTGCAACACTCATGTGCACATGGATCATCACAACTGCCTGGAGACGATCATCATCAAAGGCAAGCCCTCGGAGATCGAGCGTATCTCACTGGAAATCGGCGGGCTGCGCGGGGTGCGCTTCGCCAAACTGACCCGAGCTTCCAAGGTGGAGATCTAGGGCCTGTTAACACTAATTTGATTGTCACTGTTGAGCCTAAGAAAGCACCAATCAAGGCACGAGGAGTGCAGTTTGGTCGTTCCAAATAAGCGACGAGTAACGCCGAGTGGTGCTTTCTTAGGCTCAACCCGTAG
>JAKSCN010000632.1 GCA_022360595.1 Chromatiales bacterium | reverse complement strand
CTACAGTTCCGGTATTGGCGGTGGCGGCTTCTGGTTGCTGCATCGGCAAGCAGATGGTTTTCAGACCATGATTGATGGTCGCGAGCGTGCACCCTTGGCGGCCGACCGTGACCTCTATGTGGATGAGCAGGGGAAGGTAATCCCCGGTCTTTCAGTTAACGGCCCTTTGTCGGCTGGCATTCCCGGTGAACCGGCCGCGTTGGTGCATATCTCTGAAAAGTACGGCAAGTTGCCGTTGAAAAAGGTGCTGGCCCCGGCTATTGAGGCGGCTAGAGATGGCTTTCCCATCGATGAGCATTACCGCCGCATGGCGTTATGGCGGTTGAAGCTGCTGCGAGATGATCCGGCCGCCAATGCTCAGTTTTTGGTTGACGGTGAAATTCCCCAGGCGGGCTATATCTTGCGCCAGCTTGATCTTGCAAAAACATTGCAGGCCCTTGGGGATCATGGCCGGGAAGGATTCTATGCCGGTGAAGTGGCGGATAAGCTGATTGCTGGTGTTCAGGCGGCTGGCGGTATTTGGACTCAGCGGGATCTTGACGCCTACAAAGTCGTTGAACGGGAGCCGATTCGCGGCCGCTATCGAGGCATGGATATTGTCACAGCGGCACCGCCGTCATCAGGCGGAGTGGTGTTGGTGAGTATGCTCAATATTCTCTCCCGGTTTGACCTGGCAGCGCTGCCGCCACTAACCCGCAAGCATCTGATTATCGAGGCGATGCGACGCGCCTATTGGGATAGAGCAAAATATCTCGGTGATCCCGATTTTGTCCAAATGCCGATCGAACGGCTGACCCACCCTTTTTACGCTGCGGGCCTGGCGCGTGATATCGAGCAGGATCGAGCCACACCCAGTATTAAGGATCAGACCCCCAAGGCATCTGAAGGTAACGACACTACCCACTTCTCCATTATTGACCGGTACGGTAATCGGGTTGCCGCCACACTCAGCATCAACTATCCGTTTGGCTCCTGTTTCGTGGCGCCAGGCACTGGAGTACTGCTCAACGATGAGATGGATGATTTCTCCGCACAACCGGGGGTGCCCAATGTCTATGGTCTGATCGGTGGTGAGGCCAATGCCATTGCGCCGGGCAAGCGGATGCTCTCCAGCATGACCCCCACTTTTGTGGAGAGCGAGCAGGGTGTTGCTGTACTTGGTACGCCAGGGGGCAGCCGTATTATTACCATGGTGTTGCACGCTATTCTCTCACTGGCCGAGGGAGAAGCACCTGATGCCTGGGTGAAGGTGCCGCGCTTTCATCACCAATATCTGCCCGATCAGGTGCAGTTTGAGCCCGATGCCTTGAGCGAGCTTGAACAGCAACAGCTTGCGGCCATGGGGCACCAGCTAAAACCGCTGGGTCGTACCTATGGCAATATGCAGGCTTTATACTGGAATAAGCAGACCGGTAAGGTCTCAGCAGCCAGTGATCCACGGGGGATCGGCCGGGCTGAGAGCCGTTAATGTGAACTGGTTCAATTTTTTCTCCCTGTTAACATTGACTGCGAACTGGCTCACAGTATTCTTTCAGGTCGTTCGTAACCCAAGGTGCATGTGAATACACCGTAGCTGGTTAGTGATTAAAAAATAACGGGGTAGTCTTCGGACTCCCATAAAACACTTTTACGGTTCTGGTCTCGATGGTTAAAAAGTTAGTACTGCTTCTGTTAATTGGTCTGTTGTTGCCGGGTGTGAGTTACTCAGGGAAGTATCGTCAGCCCGCCTATATCACCAATGTTTATTTCTGCAATAGCCCCCAGCGGGCTGACGGCTTTGTGCAGCCCGATACGGTCTTCAATAAGCTGCGCGCTAATGATCCCTCTGTTGTGGCTCATGTGGTAATCAATCTGGTGGCGGATAAGGGCACCCATGAGATATCCATGGATATTCTGGATGCCAAAGGTAAGCCCTTTGATGCCCTGAAATTCTCACCGATCGAGGCGGATAGTGATGAATGGACCTACACTGCCACCGGCCGTTTTGGTGGCTCGCTACCCTCGGGCGGCGTCTTTTTTAAGGTCTATGACAGCCATGATAAGAAGAACCGCGAGATACTCGGAACCTTTCGCTTGATGACGGCTGAGTGGTAAATTACCGACATAGCTGATTATTAGAATTTTAGACGAGGAGAACAGTATGCGATTCAACTCTTGCCGAGGCGGCGATAACTGCACTAAAGATGGTACCCATTGCCAGGGCTGTGGCCGCAGCCATGAAGAGATTGCCAGAACCAAAGAGCTGGCTCAGGCGATTGCCAAGTTTGCGGTGGAAATGGATTACGAGAACGTGGAAGAGTTCGCCAATTTTCTGCGTGACAAGAGCATTGGCACCGTAATGAAGATGAAAATGGAGAAACAGGGCGTTGGGATGGGGATTGGCTTGCCCATTGGCAAATGACAGTGGCGCCTTCAATGGCGCATAGGCAATCCCGCCAGCATCGCTGTCGGGGATTGTTCTTATTAGGGTCTGTTAACACTAATTTGATCATCGCTGCAATAGCCTAATTAGTGTTAACAGGCCCTGGGTTCTAGCCAATGTTTCGCCTCAGCTTCCTGCCCCCTGATATATCGAATTGCCGTGTCTGATAGAACGCGAGGGTGCGGGAGAACTCGGGCAGTGGCGGGGTAGTGACCTCCAGTCGTTGCCAGCCTTGGGTTTGGGCAAAGGTGACCGCCTTATTTAGCAGCGCCTCGCCAATCTCCTGGGAACGCCATTTTGGCTTCACGTAGAGCTCGGCGATGGTGCCGAACTCGCCTTCCGCATAAAGGGCATGGCTGCGATAGAGGGTGATCACGCCGATGCTTTGATCGGAGTCGGATGCCTTGGCGATAAACGCCCAATACTTCTCCTCGGCTATCCATGCCTTGGCGCGTTCGGCAGTCGCCGTCTGATCGAACTGGAAGGCGTTGACACCCGAGTGCTCCATGATCTCAGTGAGCAAAGCTCCCACCATATCCGCCAAATCGGCAATGTCGCTCTCTCCAGCGGGTTGTATCCGTATGCTATTCATTGGTACTACTTTTTAGGATTTTTTGGTTCTGGGGATACCAAAACGCTGACGTCTCTCCCAGAGGGCCTTGCGGCTGATGCCCAGTTTCTTGGCCAGTTCCGTTTCGGTCATGGAGTCTTGATTGGCCAGCAAAAATTGGCAGAAGTACTCCTCCAGGGAGAGATCCTGCTGGGGTGGTTGGCTACTCTCCTGAGGGGTGGGCTGGCTCTGACTGTCGATGGCCAGCAGATCGGGGGTGATGGTGTTGTGTTCGCAAAGAATCACCGCCCGTTCCATGGCGTTCTCCAACTCCCGTACATTACCCGGCCAGTCGTAGGATTTGATCGTTTTGAGTGTTTCTGAAGTGATCTCCACCGGTTGGCGATTAAGCTGAACCCTGGCCTTCTCCAATAAAAATTTGGCCAGCTCGACAATGTCGTCGCCTCTGTCGCGCAACGGCGGCAGATTGAGTTCAACCACCCGAAGGCGGAAGTAGAGATCGCTGCGGAATTGCCCCTCCTGCACGAGCTGCTTAAGATCGCGGTGTGTAGCGGCGATCAGCCGCACGTTGACCTGACGCGATTGCTCGGCGCCCAATGGCCGGATCTCACCGTTTTGTAATACCCGCAACAGACGGGCCTGGGCAGCCAGCGGCAGCTCACCGATTTCGTCCAAAAAGAGTGTGCCCCCATCAGCGGCTTCCACCAGACCGGTGCGGGTGGTGTCAGCGCCGGTGAATGCTCCCTTCAAGTGACCGAACAGCTCAGATTCGATCAGCGATTCAGGAATGGCGGCGCAGTTGACGGTAATGATAGGTGCATCCTGGCGATTGCTCTGTTCGTGCAGTGCACGAGCGACCAGCTCTTTGCCGGTGCCGGACTCACCCAGAATCAGCACGGTGGAGTCGGTGGGAGCCACTTTACCCACCCGTTTGCAAACCTCCTGCATCGCTGTACAACTACCGATCATACCCGTTACCGGATAGACCCGGTCGAGGTCGGATTTCAGGCTCTCGTTCTTACGCTCCAGTTGTTGCTGGCGCAAAGTACGCTCTACCAGCAGAAGCAGTTCGTCATGATCGAAGGGTTTGGCAATGTAGTCGACAGCACCTTGCTTGATTGAGTCGACAGCCGAGCGCACGCTGGCGTAGCTGGTCATCACCAGTACCGGTACTCCCTGGGCTTTTTTGATCACCTCGGTGCCGGGAGCGCCGGGCAGGCGGATGTCGGTGAGAATCAGGTTGAAGCTGCTAAGGGTAAAGTTGCTGTCAGCCTCTTCAACCGAGCCAGCCTCGGATACTTCGTAACCCTTGCGGTTTAGGAGGCGGCTCACCGCACCGCGGATCACCTCTTCATCTTCAATAATTAGTATTTTGCTCATGGTTACCTGAGTTAGAGTATTGAGGTAGTTTGATTATGATACGTGTGCCCACGCCAGGTGCTGAGTCGATGTCGATCTCACCGTTGTGGTCCTGAATAATTTTGTACACCATCGACAATCCAAGGCCTGTCCCTTTACCCGGATCTTTGGTGGTAAAGAAGGGTTCGAAAATCGCCCCTTGAGAGTCGCTGGGAATTCCTTCCCCCTGATCCATCACTTCCAGTTGGATCTGGCCATCGTTGGCAAAGGCAAACACCTCCACCCGGTCGCCAGGTTTCGATGCGTCACAGGCGTTGGAGAGTAGATTGACCAACACTTGGGAGAGTTTTTGCCGGTCACCGTGTAACCTAATGCTATCACTGCAACCGTTATGGCAGGTTACCTGTTTGCCGCTCTGGGTAAGCTTGATCAGTTGGATCGACTCATCAACGATCTCCGAGAGTTCAAACTCCCGAAAATCGGCGCCAACACTGCCGCTGCGGCTGAAGTTCATCAGTGACTGGACGATGCTGCTGATGCGCTTGGTCTGCTGCAGAATGGCCTCGATACTGTCGCTGACGATGTCAGGATCGGGTTCTTCCCGAAGATTTTGGGCCAGTGAGGCGATGCCGGTCACGGGGTTGCCGATTTCGTGGGCGACGCCGGCGGCCAGACGCCCGATCGATGCGAGGCGGTCACTGTGCGCCAGCTCGGCTTCGAGGGTCTCCATATCGGTGAGATCCTCCAAAAGAATCACCAGACCGGTACGCGCACTGGGATTGTGCAGGGTTAGATCGGGATCGGGCAGATTGGCTTTGTGCAGGTTGTACCAGTGCGACTTGTTGTTGACGGCCACCTCCATGTGGTGGATATGCTCCTCCTGAACTGCTGCGAAGCCGGTTAGCAGTTCACTCCAGGGTTCAGGTAGTGAGTTGAGTTTTCTGCCGACTGCCCGATTTGCCCCCAGCCCCGACATACTCTCCAACACCTTGTTCCAGATCACCACGGTTTGGTCCGGGGCAATAGCGCAAACGCCTAACGGCAGATCGAGCAGAATCTGGCGATGGTAGCGGCGCAGCACGTCGAGATCGGCATTGAGACCGCGCAGACGGCTGCGCGACTCCTCCAACCGTTCCTCCATGTAGCGGATGGAGTCGGCCAGGGCGGTCTTCGACTGGCTGTCGATCTGCAACTGTTGGTTGATGATCATATGAGCCATGTGCGGCCCGACCAGACCCGAGAGGTTGCGTTCGATCCGGTCACGCAGTCTGCGCAGCTCACGGGGACGGGTTTCATCGTAGTGAAGCCCCAGGTCGTTCAGTGCCTGGTTGACCTCCAGCTCGGCGGCATCGGGGCCAACCATGGCTGAGAGCCCCTCAGCGAACTGGGCAGGGGAGCCCGCGGCTACCACCCCGCTAAGAGGGACAGGGCTAGCCGTATCGCTACGGCAGGCCAGCGCTGCATTGCGCTCCTCTTCCGACTGCGTGGTTAGTAGCGAAATCACTACAAACAGAAAACCGTTACAGGAGAGCGACCAGAAGGTGGCGAACTGCCAGTAATCAAGCCCCGCCTGTTCACGCAATTCAGTGATATCGAAGTGGCTCTGAATAAACCCGGAGCTTTCCAGCAGAGGCAGCAGCAATGTGATTGACCAGATTGCGATACCGCCCAGTAGCCCGATGATGAAACCCAGGCGGGTGGCCCGGCGCCAATAGAGCACGCCAATAATTCCCGGCAAAAATTGAGTTACCGCCACAAAGGAGATCAGCCCGAGCTGTACCAGGCCCTCATTGTGCTCCAGCAGTTGGTAGAAGCCGAAACCGGCGGAGACGATCATCGCAATCAACAGACGCCGTCCCCAGAGCAGCCAGCGGTAGAGATCCACCTTGGGGTCGGGATAGCTGGCGGGCAGCAGCAGGTGGTTGAGACACATGGCCGAGAGGGCGAGCGTAGTGACAATCACCATCGCACTGGCAGCCGAGACCCCGCCGATAAAGGCGAGAATCGGTAGCCATTTAGGGCCGCCGGCGGTAATGCCCAATACATAGTAATCAGCTTCAATATCGAGCTGTAAAAACTGCCCCGCCCAGAGAATCGGCGGAATGGCCAGATTGAGCAGTAGCAGAAACAGGGGGAAGGCCCAACTGGCGCTGGCGAGAGACTTCATGGAGAAGTTCTCGGTAAAGGTCATGTGGAACTGGCGCGGCAGCAGAAAGGCGGCACAAAAGGCAAGAAACAGCAGAGTTATCCAAGGGCCCTCGCGCATGGGCTGATAGAGGGCCTGAGTCGCTTCGGGGTGTGCTTCAAGCCAACTGGTGAGCTGATCGGGGCCGTCGAATACGCCGAACAGGGCAAATATACCGACCGCCAGCAGGGCCAGAATCTTGATCAACGATTCGAAGGCGATAGCGGCCACCAGCCCGCGATGCTTCTCGCGCGGTGAGATGTGGCGGGCGCCGAACAGAATCGAAAACAGAATCAGCATGCCGCAAAAACCGAGCGCCAATACCTGGGGGGTGGCCTCTTGGGTCAGCACCTGGATCGAGGAGGTGACGGCGCGGATCTGCAGAGCGATATAGGGCAGCGTGCCAACCAGCATAAATACCGTAACCAGTACACCGGCCAGTTGGCTGCGATAGCGAAAGGCGAGTAGATCCGCCAGGGAGATGAGCTGGTACTCCCGGGTCAGGCGCAGGAGAGGGCGTAGCAGCACTGGGGACATCAGGAAAGCGAGGGTGACGCCGATATAGACGGTAAGAAATTGGTAGCCCTCTTTTTCGGCAAAACCGACGCTGCCGTAGTAGCTCCAGGAGGTGGCGTAGACGCCGAGGGAGAGCACGTAGATCGGTGAGTTGGCGGTCCAGTTATCCGGTAGCAGGCCGCTGTCGGTGACATAGGCGACCAGAAACAGAATCATCAGATAGAGCAGGCTGGCACCAAAGAGAATTTCTAATTCATACGTCATGGTGTCGGTGTCGTTTAGTCAACCAGGCACCGATGAGGATGATCAGCAGCCACAACAGATAGGGTAGGAACCAGGGATGATCATCGTTTGCCCACCAGAATGTCAGGGGTGAGGCGAAGATGAAAATCACGAATAGCGCGAGCAGAAAAGTGCTCTCTCGCTGTTTGTCTGGCTCATAGCGTTTGGTCATGGTGGTAGCCTAACAATTGTTACCAATGGTAACAATAGTTGCGAAGCAAAAGTTGATAGATGTGTTCTCTAAAAAAGAACGTTGGGCGTTGCCGATTCGAATGAGAGCTCGTGCTACCGCGCAATACACTTTATTGCCTGGGTCTGAGAGAATGGACTGGTTTTGCCCTCTGGCCTTATCCGGTTAAGAGGGCATCAATGGCTTATGGTGGTAAAGCCTGGTTAATGGACGCGGGTATGTCGTTTTAGTGAGGAGATGTTATGAATCCGGAAAAGGTGGTTTTCGGCTTTTTTATTGTTTTGGCATTGACGCTCAATTTCGGTTTTTTTCTTGGTGATATCGACAACCCGGAACATCATCATCTCTATGAGCTTTTTGCAGTGATTGTGGTGAATATCGTTGCCACCATTCTTAAATTTGGCGATCGCACCCAACTTGGTGCAGTACTGTTGGCCACCTCTCTGGTGGCGGTGATGCAACTGTTGGCTGCCGCCTTTGTTTGGGCCTTTTCTATACACGTCTCTGGTACGGGGCTGACGCCGACGGTGATGTCGAGCATCGTCTCGCTGTCGGGTGGCGCCATGTTGGCCAATGTGATCTCGGTGGTTTTGCTGGTGATCGAAACGGTGATGCTGCGGCGTTAAATAGAAGTTTGGCGTTATACCGTTATGGAAAACATCATCTTTCTGATCTTCCGCCGCATGCGTCAGCCGTTGCTGACCTTGACCCTCACCTATGCCATTGCGGTATTGGGGCTGGTGCTGATTCCGGGCCAGGATGATGCCGGCAACCCCTGGCATATGGACTTCTTCCACGCCTTCTACTTCGTCAGCTTCATGGCGACCACCATCGGTTTCGGTGAGATCCCTTATGCCTTTACCGAAGCGCAGCGGATGTGGGTCACCTTTTCGCTCTACGCCACGGTAGTGGTCTGGATCTACGCCATCGGTACTCTGTTGGCGCTTATTCAGGACAAAACCTTCCAGAAGGCGATGACCGAGCGCCGCTTTGCCCGCCGCATTAAGCAGCAGCGGGAGCCCTTCTACATTGTCTGCGGCTACGGGGAGACGGGCAGCGCCCTGGTGCACGCCCTGACCGAGCGCAATCAGAATGTAGTCGTGATCGATATCAATCCGGCCAAAGTCAGTGTTCTGCAGTTGGAGAATCTGCGCCAGTATGTACCGGGGCTGGAGGGGGATGCCTCTCGTCCTATCCACCTGTTGGAGGCGGGGTTGGAGCACCGTCTCTGTCAGGGGGTGGTTGCAGTCACCAACTTCAATGAGGTCAATCTAAAGATCGCCATCACCAGCAAACTGCTCAATCCTCGGGTAAAAGTGATCTGTCGGGCCGATTCTCATGATGTTGAGGCCAATATGGCGTCGTTTGGCACCGATTATATTATCGATCCCTTCGACACCTTTGCCACCCACCTGGCAACGGCGTTGCAATCACCGGGACTCTATCTGCTGCATAGCTGGTTGACGGGGGTGCGATATCAACCGCTGACCGATCCTATCTATCCGCCCAAACAGGGGCGCTGGGTGGTGTGCGGTTTTGGGCGCTTTGGCAAGGCGATCTACAAGCGTCTGAAGGATGAAGGCATCGATCCGGTTGTTATTGAGTCGGCACCGGAGAAGACGGGGCTGGCTGAGATGGGGTTGGCGGACAATGAGTGGGTGCTGGGCTGGGGGACGGAGGCTGTTACCCTTCAAGAGGCGGGTATTGATCAGGCGGTTGGTCTGGTAGCGGGTACCGACAATGATCCAAATAACCTCTCCATCATCATGACAGCCAAGGACCTGAACCCCAATCTATTTGCCATTGTGCGCCAGAACCATGATGATAATGAGCGTATTTTTCAGGCGGTGGATGCTGATACCGTCATGCACCCCAGCTCGATCATCGCCAATAAGATCCGGGTGCTGCTCGGTACGCCGTTGTTGTATGAATTTGTCGGTCTGGCGATGTATGAGAGTGACGCCTGGGCCTGTGAGTTGGTCAGCCGTGTGAGTGCACTGGTGCACAACGAGGTGCCTGAAGTGTGGGAGCTTGAGATTTGTGAAGAGGATGCATTCGCCGTGCATGAAGCGATCGAGCGGGGTAGCCAGATCACTTTGCGCGATCTGTTGGCTGATCCTCAGCAGCGGGACCAACAGATCATGGCGATTCCCCTGTTGCGGCTGCGTGAAGGGGCCAGAGAGCTGCTCCCCGGTGATCAGACCAGCCTAAAAATAGGTGACAGACTGCTGATCTGCGGGCGTTCATCGTCGCGTTATCGCATGGAGTGGACGCTCCAGAATGCCCATGCCCTCAGTTACATCAAGACTGGTGAGGCGGTTCCTCACGGTTGGCTGTGGCGTTGGATGAGCCGGCGGCTGAATGGCCGCAAACCGGAGAATGCCGGATAGCGGTTCTGATTGCAGCGGGTCGCTGATATAATAATCAATAAGCCATAAATCAATTTTTTTAATGGCTTGTTTGAGCGCTGAAACCTTTCTAGAATTGTGGGATTGGTTGCGTGCCGGAATATCTGGCCACCCGTAATCGACACTACAACAAATACACACCGTTTTGGGGAGCATCCTGCATGCATAAATTGCTGGAAAAATTGTGCAAAGACCATGGCAATCTGGAGAAGATCCTGACACTGCTGTCGACTCAGCAGGACCACTTTTTTGCCGGAAGAGAGTCCAATTTCGATCTGAAAATCGAACTGCTGGAGTATCTCGAGACCTATGCCGATATGGGGCACCATCCCCTGGAGAACCTCATATTCGATACCGTGCGCACCGAGTTGAATGAAGAGCAGACTGAGCTGATCGACCGCCTGCAGGCCCAGCACGACAGTTTGGTTCAACTGACACGCACTTTCCGACAATCCCTGGAGAATGTTCTGCAAGGCGGCGTGATGCCCCGTGAGGAGCTGGAAGTACAAGGGCGCGAATATGTTGCTCTGCAGCGCCAGCATATCGCCCTGGAGGAGGCTGAGGCGTTTCCCTTGATCGAAGAGAAGATGACCGATGAGAAGTGGCGGGAGGTGGCTATCAATATGCCGCGTTATGACGACCCGGTGTTTGAGTCACCCGACAAGGTTCGTTTTACCACGCTGTTTGAGTACCTGAGTAACAATCACTAGCGATAAAGAATATAAAAAGCCCGGTTCGCAGCCGGGCTTTTTATTTGCGGTGTCCCGTCCTGAAACAGGCTGTCTACAACTTGTTTGCAAACCCGTTCAGAAAACCGTTTATTTTAGTCCGGTATTTGCTGACCAGACTTGTTGCCGTGTAGGTCAGATACTGGGTTGAACCTGTGTCATTGGAGTAGTAGTAACCGAGATAGGTGAAGTTGATGCCCTGGATAGTGCCTTCCATCTGCTGAAAAATCACCTTATTACCGTTAACGATACGGTACTCCCGCTTGGTGATACGGGCATTTGGCGCCGCCTCTCGGGCATTTTCCAGAGCTATCTGCGCCAGGTTCTCAATATCGATAGTAATCTCTTCCGTGATCGCCATGGCGTATAGATCTTTTCCCCGAAGCTGAAAGTTGTACTCCGCCGCCTCATTCCCGTCATCCGATTTACTGAAGGCCCACTTTTTGGGGTTTATCCAGAATACGGAGTTGTTTTTTGTGCTCTTCAGTGAAAAAGATGACTTAGGGCCTGTTGACACTAATTTGATTATCACTGCCAAAGCCATTTTATAGTCCAGCAAGGCAGAAGGAGCGCCGTGTAGTGAGTCTACATAAGCGACT
>JAKSCN010000137.1 GCA_022360595.1 Chromatiales bacterium | reverse complement strand
GCTGACGAACAGAGAGGGATCAATCTCCAACAGACGCGTGGCCAGCGCCTTCAGTAGTTTGTCACCAAATTCATGACCAAAACTGTCATTGATATTCTTGAATCGACGCATGTCGAGAAACAGGATGGCAAAGCCCTCAAACCTGCCTGCCTCACGAATACGACGGATTATCTCCTGCTCCAACGAACGGCGGTTGGGCAGATTGGTGAGTGGATCGAAGTAGGCCAGCAGCCAGATATCCTGCTCGGCCTCCCGCCGCTTGGTGATATCGAGATTGGTGGAGCGCACTCCAACCTGCTCGCCACGATCATCAAACGCCGGACTGCACATGTGTTCAATCCATACCACTGAGCCGTCTTTTTTGATGATCCTGATCTCCAGCGCCTGAGGCTTGTCGGTCTTATTGTTGATGGCGTGAATGTGTCCTTTCCAGCGGCTCATATCCTCCGGATGTATCAGCTCATCCATCAGGTTGGGCTTCTGATAAAACTCTTCTTCAGAGTAGCCGGTGATCTTTTCGCACGATCTTGATACGTATTCATAAGCACCATCAAGAGTGCGGTAATAGGTAAACTCAAATGCAAAGTCGGCCATCGCCTGAAACTGCTGGCTTTTGTATTCAGACTGGGCTTGTAGATAGGAGAGGCGGGCCAGGAGCAGCGCAATCACAGCCCCTATCACGGTGGGCATAAGAAAAAATCTTGATTGTATGCCACCATAGGCGATCTGCTGTTGCACAGACGAAGCGGCCCAGATCAAAGGCAGAGTCACGCATAAAAAGCGTATGTAGTAAGAACGCATTGTGATCTTAGCGTTCATGGTTAACCATCCATCTGATATGGCGCCACTTCAGCAACGACCGGAAATCTCACGACAATCACTCTATACCTCCTCACGGGTTTTTCGGTGAGTAGCTTGGTATAGCCTGCCGCATCACTGGCAGCAACGGTTAGCGCGCGCTCCTGCGATCTATTTCAATACAATACTAAATGAATTCTAGTCATATCTGAAAATAGCGCTAACCTTAAAATAATTCTTATATAACCAAGTACTAATGCATAGTGAATAGATCATTACCATATAATCTTTATGGCCAAAAGAAAAGTACCTTCATCCAAATACACGGGTACAACAAGCCTCCAAAAACTGTATCAAATCTCTGTGTGTTTTTTCAGTGTCTGACCAGCAATGAAACCATTTTTAAACAATTGCGCTTCCAGCCCTTTCAAATCCCCCAATACCCAGAGTGAGTCGATTTTACCCGCTGAGAAGTGAAATAGAGCCGCCCCCGCCCACCAGACACGCTTACCGGTCGCTTGCACCCCCATCAGTTCGCCACGATGCAGACCGGCAAACTCCATGCGGGCGAACGCCTTTCCGGGCTCAACCACAAGCTCTTTGATAGTACAGCGATAGTCGTCCAGCGCTGCATGCACGGCATCGAGATACTCGGCGAACCCGTCGCGCCCCCGCTTCTCATCGCCCAGTGAACCTCGAAACAGGAAGGACTCGTTCAGCACTTCAGGAATGGCGGTCTTATCTTGGCGATTCCAGATCACCTCATAAAATTTGCGGACTTGTGCCTCTTCATGGGTCATAACGGATAGGGGCAATCAGAATCCTCGAGTCTCTTTGATCTGTTCATAGGCCTGGCGGATTTCGTGGGTCTTCTGGGCAGCCACCTGCATCATCTCCTCAGGCAACCCCTTGGCAACCAGCTTGTCGGGGTGATGCTGGCTCAACAACCGACGATAGGACTTTTTCACCTCGGCATCCGTGGCACTCTGGGGGACATTGAGAATATCATAGGCATCAGCAAGGGACGGGGCCCGCGAAGGTGGTGGCTGCTGGCCACGCTGTTGACCGGCGCCACGAAAATGCTGTTCGGCCTGAATCATCTTTTCGAGACGGCGGAAGACAAACTCAGGAATACCCAACTTCGAGCAGATGCGCAGCAGCATCTGCTCCTCGGCGGGATCCACCGTACCATCAGCGTAGGCGGCCTGCAGTTGGATCTCGATAAACATCTGAATCAAGGTGTTGCGCCGGTGGCACTCACGACGAAACTGCTCCAGCACATCATCCAACGGGAAATCGGCCTGCTTGCCCTGATTGAAGAGATTGATCGCGGTCTGGCGCATATCCGCATCGAGATCCATCTGCTGCATGACCGACTTGGCCAGGGCAATCTCATCAGGTGAAACCCGCCCATCAGCCTTGGCAATCGCCCCCATCACCGAAAAGGTAGCGGTAAAAAAGGCGGTCTGCACACGCTCACGGTCACCCGGGGAGAGCTCTTCATCGGCTTTGATGCCGGCAAAGCCCTTATCCACGTTGTGCCCCACCACTGCTCCGAGCAACGCGCCAAGCGGCCCGCCTAACATAAACCCAAAGGTGCCCCCGACAACTTTACCCCACCAGCTCAAACCAGACTCCTAATTATTTACCCTTGATATAGAGCTCATCACTGAACGAATAGACCCAATGGGGACGATACACCACCATAACCGTCATAATCCAGCCGTTCAAAAAAGCCTCCGGCATAAACATCAGCGGAAAAAACGGCATAATGGTGTCACTCAGCTCCGCCAGGGAATAGCTTCCACTCCAGACCAACAGTCCGGCCGCCAGATAACCCACCAGCATGGCCGTCAGCCCTGCGGTTAAAAAGGCATTGACCAGCACATAGACAAAAAAGTTCTTTGGCAGCAGTGAACGAATCACAACCAAAGTCACTTGGGTCAAGGTAATTGGAATGACGCCGAGCAGCATGGCGTTAACAGGAAACATCTCCCAGCCGCTGCCGGCATTGAGTGTTACTCCGACCAGCGCAATAGCGCTGCCAATGACCGCAAAAGACCAGCCACACATCAAGGTCAACGCCGTCACGCCCAGCAGATGAAACGTGAGGTCGCCATTGATCTGAGCTTTGATGCTCCACAACACGACCAAAGCGACACAGCTACCCAGAAAAACATGCAACAGTTTACTGAACAGCACTCGACGCCACGGCGCTAAGTGCACAGCGAGACCAAAAACAGAGAGATATAATCCCGCCGTCCACCAAAGGACAGTTGTAGAGAAAAGGCCGCTATTCAGTTCCATTCACACTACCCGCAATCTCACTTTGCTGACGTCTGTATCAGGTTAGACTATGATGATTCGAACACATACTGTTTCAGGTGGAAAACCAGGCCACCACCGGGGGAAATATGCAATATCGTCGCCTAGGGCGAACCGACATTGAAGTCAGTGCCTTATGCCTTGGCACCATGACCTTTGGCCAACAGAACAGCGAGGCTGAGGCCCACGCACAGCTTGATCGCGCCCTGGCCGCCGGCATCAACTTTATTGATACGGCTGAACTTTACCCCGTGCCTCCCAGAGCGGAAACTCAAGGACGCACTGAACAATACATCAGTAGTTGGCTGGCCAGTCGCTCTTGCCGTGACAAAGTGACCATCTCCAGCAAAGTGGTTGGCCCGGCTGGACGGGTCAACTACTATCGCGACGGTACCCCCCGCCTCGATAAAGCCAACATCTCAGCCGCGGTGGATGCCAGTCTGCAGCGCCTGGGTACCGATGTCATTGATATTTACCAACCCCATTGGCCCGAGCGCAAAACCAACTATTTCGGACGGCTTGGCTATACAGTTGCCTCTCATGATGAGTTTATACCGATTCAGGAGACCCTGCAGGCACTGGCTGATGTGATCGAGGCTGGAAAAATCCGCCATATAGGAGTCTCCAACGAGACCCCTTGGGGTGTCGCCGAGTATCTACGGCTGGCCGCGGCAGAGAATCTGCCCCGCATCGTCAGCATTCAAAACCCTTACAGCCTGTTGAATCGCAGTTTTGAGATTGGACTGGCAGAGTTCTCCCACCGTGAAGATGTGGGACTGCTTGCCTACTCACCTCTCGGTTTTGGCATGCTCACCGGCAAATATCTACATGGCCTGCCCGAAAACTCCCGCCTGGCCCTGTTCGATGAGTACACCCGCTACTCCAGCCCAGAGTCGAAAAGCGCCACGGCTGCCTATGTGGCGCTCGCCCGGCAGCACGATCTGAACCCGGCCCAGATGGCCCTTGCCTATGTCACCAGCAGGCCTTTCGTCACCAGCAATATTATCGGCGCCACCGCGTTAGAACAGCTTACAACCAATATCGATAGCATTAATCTGACGTTATCGGACGAGGTACTGACGGGCATCGAGGCGATCCACACCCGCTATCCCAATCCTGCGCCTTAAGGCCTGTTAACACTAATTTGATTACCACTCATGCTGGGCATGCTCTGGATTCCCTTTGACCGCCGCAAGCAAGGGTGGCACGATAAACTGGCTGGTACAGTGGTAATAAAAGACTATGATTAAGAAGACTCGAGCCTCTCGGGCAGCAGGGCTTCTTTAATTACACTACCTGTTGAAGTATCCCGGTAAAGAACCGGACAGGAGGGATTATGAGTTCGACAACCCCATCAGTAGGCGCCTGGTATAAAACTACGGAAGGCGAATTATTGGAAGTTGTGGCCTGGGACCCCGAAGAAGCCGTTATCGAGGTTCAATTTTTCGACGGTACCGTTGAAGAGTACGACCTGGATTCTTGGGATTTACTGGAACCCCAACCGGCAGACCCGCCTGAGGATTGGTCCGGATCGCTCGACCTCATGAGGGAGGACTATGGCGTCGACCGGGAGCATCCAGCGGGAGATACGCATACCAACCCGTTGGACGATATCGACATTACCAATCAATAACCGACACTTAAAGTTTCTGTAGCACGAGCCGATAAGCTTTCTGAGAACAGAATTTCCTACCCGGAAATTGAGCGAAAAGGGGGATGTGATATGGTCATCACCTACGACATGGCAACTGGTACGATACTTTCATCTGACGATGAAGTACATCACAGTGCAACCTTGATGCCGGTTGGGCATCCTACGGCCCTATCCGCCCCCTCTCTCGCCTTACAGACCGTAATTAGCGAGCAGATAGCACAGCCGCAACCTTTACCTGCAGACCTGGCGATTATCGACGCTGACAGTTTTATCGATAAACAGCAGTAACACCCCGCTGCTGACGCAATGCAAACCCACAGCAAATGCTGTGGGTTTCTTGTTGGGAAGCTAGGGCCTGTCAGTCTATCACCAACCTGACTTCATCCCCTGCCACCTGTACTGACAGAGACTCCAGATTTTTCGCCACGCAGGGACCGGAGACACACAATCCACTATCCATCTCAAACAGCGCGCCGTGCATTGAACACTGAATATAGTTGCCCTCTGGATCAAGAAATTCATCAGGCATCCAGTTCAGCGGCGCACCAATATGGGGACAACTGTTTTTAAAGGCGTAGAAAACACCCTCTTTTTTGACCAGAAACCCCTCCAGTTTCTCCCCCAGCCAATCTGCGGAAAAACCCTTGCAGGCCCCCTCGGCAATCTCATCAACTTTTGCTAATAACAAACCCAACCTCCCTTACTATTCATCGTTATTGTTCAATGTTCAGAGTAACCACACCAGCCCCGATCAGCATGGTACCCGCCACCCTATTAAAGCGGCACTGCCCCCGAACAGACCATACCCTCTCCCTTACACAGGCAGAGAGCAATGCGTAGAAAACAACATTACACGCTGATACGGCAAGAAAAGCGACCGCCGAAATGATCATCTGCGGCAAAACAGCACTCTCCGCATCGAGAAACAGCGGAAAAAAAGCCATAAAGAAGATAATTCCCTTGGGATTAAAAGCGGTCACCAACATCACATCTCTATAAATTCCACGCCCCTGGGCGGGTTGTTGCTGGCTTGCTACAGGTTTAACCTGCCACGCCTTAAAACCCAAATAGATCAAATAGGCGCCGCCTACCCACTTCACCAGGGTAAAGAGTTCTGCCGATGTGGCCAGGATAGCCCCCAGCCCGACAAACGAGGTGACCATTGAGATCAAATCACCAGTCAACGCACCGGCAACCAGCGGCCATAGTGATCGTTTACCGTGCTTTAACGCCTGAGCCACTACCAAAAAGACAGTCGGTCCAGGTGACATAACCAACACCACTGACACCACGACAAAGGAGATCAATACATCGATATCCACATCACACTCCCGCTTCCACTAAAGGCCTTGGCAGTGACAATCAAATGAGAGTTAACAGATCCTAGGGCCTGTTAGCACTCAGATTATCGATCCCCTGTTGACCACATTTACGCCCAGCCAGACGACACGCTTGATGTAAGGCGCTGCCAATGGTCTCCCCGCTGAGTAGCGCCCCAATCATACCGGCGTTAAAGACATCACCTGCCCCCACGGTATCCACCACTTCACCAGGAATGTAAGCTGGCGCGTGATAGAGTCCGCCTTTGCCATCAATCGCCCACGCGCCCTGTTCACCCCAAGCGCAAACCAATACCGCACCCTCACGGCATTGGGGTTTGACATGGTATAGAAACTGTTCCGCGTTATCATATCCACAGCCCTGCGCATAGTCTTTAGAGAAGAGTAACAGTTGGGGTAATCGAAACAGCGTCTCGATACCCTCGCGAGGCTTCTCCACCTCCAACGAGCAGCAGACGGGTAACTGCCGTAGCATCTGCTGCAGTTCATCGACCTGGCGCCCCTCGAAATGAACCCAAGAAAAAGGCTTTAAATCGATCCCGGCAAAATCTTCCGCTGTGAATTCCCGTAAATCCCGATGGTGCAGAATGGTTCTGCTGCCGTTCATCCGGTTGAGAGTGATGTAAGAGACGGGAGAGACACCTGATGCTTCAACCACGGCGTGGCTGCAATTGACCTTCGCATTCTGCAGTGAGCGACGAATCAAGGTCGCCTCATCATCCACAGCCATCACACCCGCCCAATAGCTCCGGTGACCCAACTGCTGGAGAACACGGGCAGTATTGGCCGCATTGCCCCCGATCTGGCGCCACTGCCCCGACACCCGAATCTTCTCATCCTCCGCGGGATAAGCGTCTACCAGGTTGATGATATCAAGCGTCGCTACACCAACAACCAGAACATTCATACCAGCACTAATGCCCTGATCTGTTTATTAGCGGACCTCACGCACCACTCGAAAGCCGAGAACCGGCAGCTTGGCGTTTTGATCATGGCTTGAGCGTTTGGTAATGCGCAGACTGTCATCGGGTTTATTGAATCCACCGCCTCGCGTACTGAATTGGGCGCAGTCAGCTTCCGACCAGGCCGAGCCATCCGTCGGCGCCCCTCGATAATCGGGATGATAGCAATCTTCGGTCCACTCAATCACATTGCCCGCAGTATTATGCAGACCAAAACCGTTAGGCTCGAAACTACCAACCGGCGCGGTTGAGACGCCATCCCAGGTGGTGCCGCAATTAAAGCAGTTGGCCCGCCCGGTTACCATCTCATACCCCCACCAGTAAGCGCTTTCACTGCCACCGCCGGCCGCATACTCCCACTCTGCTTCGGTGGGCAGGCGATACCGCTGACCGGTTTGCTCCGACAGCCAGTCGGTATAAGCCTTGGCATCACTCCAGCTCACATTGATCACCGGGCGCTTGCCTCGCCCCCAACCCTGATCATTGGGTAGCAGGCGACCCGTTACTTCGGCAAAACGCTGGTACTCTTCAAACGTAACCTCATAACGCCCAATGGCAAAACTACGTAAGGTGACCCTATGGGCGGGACGTTCTGATGCTGCTATCTGGCTACGATCACTCCCCATGGTGAAAGTGGCTCCCCGCACATAGAGCATCTCCGGACCAAAGCTTTCATCGCTCAACCGGTCACGCAGCACAACACCTGTTTCAGGCTCTTTACGAGCAGTACGCTTGGGCGGTTTAGCTATCGCTTGTTTCTCAGGGGCAGGTGTCGGCAGCTTAGAAGGGGCGACCTGCTCTTTTACCTCGGAACGCCCGGTTTGAGCCACACCATTAAACTGGCCGCCAGTGCGTTCAGATATCGCAGATACCGCCGTACGCTCATCGATCCGCTGACCGCTATCCAGTGCTATAGCGGGTATAGATGCTTGGGTATCTACAGCCCTCTTTTTCCCTGTACTGAATAGCTGCTCCCCTGCACCGCCTTTAATAAAGTTACTGATCAACTCTCCACGGCCGGCGCCAATTGACAACCCCTCTGCAGCCACAAAGGCGATTATGGCGCCAACCAATACCCCTTTTATCAGAGACCCTCCACCGGTTAACGTACCAATATCAAGTGCACGACCGGAACCGGCTTTGGCTAACCGGCTATCAGCAAGATCCTGTTGACTGCGCTCTTTTTGGAGATCCTGTTGAAGTTTATACAGGGCCTCATCAACCAGTTTCTTCGCCTCAGTAGTTTCATCTCGACTGAATATCGCTTCTTCAGCTTCAACCTGAGCATTCTCCAGAGCAATTTTCAGGCTATCGATCTTGTAATCCCGTGCTGTCAGTTTCTCCTGAAACAGCATGGCGTCATGTTTAAAACGCTCCAGCTCCAAATCACGTTCAGAGATAGACTGCTGCAGCGCCTCCAAGTCGCTCTTTATCGCATCATTCTCTGAGGCATCAACCGAGTCACTTAATGCCTGCTCCTGCAGGGCTGCACGCGCCTCACTCAACGCCTGCTGCAGGTCTGCCACATCAGCATCAGCCCGCTCTCTGACCAGCATCAACTCCGAACGCAGTGCGGCCAGTTCATCATCATCACCGCCCCCCTGTAGAGTCTGAATCTGCTCAGCATAGGTCTCCATCACTGAGCGCAACTGCTCAACCTCGCCGGTCAGGCGGGCAACCTCCTGCTCGGCTGTTTGGCGACGCTGCTGCTCAACCGCCAGCGCTTCAGTCTGATCATCACTCTGTTGCTGATCAAGCTCCTGGCGCGCCTGT
>JAKSCN010000664.1 GCA_022360595.1 Chromatiales bacterium | reverse complement strand
CCTTCCAACGGTAGACCGGGAATCGCCTCGGTAGGTTCCGAAGTGATAGCATCGATGTAATCGGGTTCACCACTCTTCTTAAGGTGATCCACCACCCGGTGCACCTCGTGATCATCCACAAAGGCGCCATGAATACGTTTAGGGATACTGCCGCCCGGCGGCAGAAACAGCATATCGCCGTGACCGAGCAGGTGTTCTGCCCCCATCTGATCGAGAATGGTGCGTGAATCAATACGCGAGGAGACCTGGAAGGCAACCCGTGTTGGGATATTAGCCTTGATCAGACCAGTGATCACATCCACCGATGGACGTTGGGTCGCCAGCAACAGGTGGATACCCGAAGCACGGGCTTTCTGGGCCAGACGGGCAATCAGCTCCTCCACCTTTTTACCAACCACCATCATCATGTCGGCCAGCTCATCAATAATGACGACGATAAACGGCAAGGTGGTCAAGGTTGGAATCTGCTCCGCCTCGGCCAGAGGATCAGGTTTAAACAGCGGATCTGGAATAGTCTCGCCACGCGCCTCCGCCTCTTTGATTTTCTTGTTATAGCCGCCGATGTTTCTGACCCCCATGGCAGCCATCAGGCGATAACGCCGCTCCATCTCCCCCACACACCAGCGCAGCGCATTGGCCGCCTCTTTCATGTCGGTAACCACGGGTGCGAGCAGATGGGGAATACCCTCGTAGACGGAGAGCTCCAACATCTTCGGATCGACCATGATCAAGCGTACATCCTGGGGTGATGCCTTGTAGAGCAGGCTGAGAATCATCGCATTGATCGCCACCGACTTACCCGAGCCGGTGGTGCCGGCAATCAGGGCATGAGGCATCTTGCCCAGGTCAGCCACCGCTGGCTGCCCGGAGATATCCTTGCCCATCGCCAGGGTCAGGGCCGACTTTGAGCTGTCATAAGCCTCGGAGTGAAGCACTTCACTGAGCATTACCATCTCACGGTGCTCATTAGGGATCTCGATACCGATCACCGATTTACCCGGAATCACCTCCACCACACGTACGCTGATGGTCGAGAGCGCCCGCGCCAGATCTTTTGCCAGATTGGTGATTTTGCTTACCTTGGTGCCGGGCGCCAATTGCAGTTCAAACAGAGTCACTACCGGCCCGGGTAGGACTGCAACCACCTCCACCTCGACACCGAAATCACGCAGCTTCAGCGCAACTTGCCGCGACATCGCCTCCAGCGCCTCCTTCGAGTACCCCTTCCCGCTCGGCTTGGCAGGATCTAGCAGAGCCAACGGCGGCAATTCACCTTCGGCGACGCTATCAAACAGCGGTACCTGACGCTCCTTCTCCACCCGGGCGCTCGGTTTGACCTCTTTTACCACCGGTTCAATACGCGGTGGCTTACGCTTCTCGGTCTTTTTGATCTCGATCTTAACCGCTTCGCTACGTTGCTTCTTCACCTCTTTTGCTTTACGCGACTCGACAAAGCGCTCTTTGGCATTAAGGAGATAGTCATAGGCCCAAAGCGCAGCGCCACCGATCAGATCCATCACCGTAAACCAGGAGACTCCCGTAAACAGGGTAAAACCGATCAAAATCAGCGCCAGCAGTAGCAAAGTGGCGCCAGCAAAGCTGAACACTGCTACCAGTACCCCTTCCAGAAAGGTACCAAGCACGCCACCAGACCCAGCCGGTAGCAAAATACTTTCACTAGTGAGATGAATCGCCAGCAGCGCGCTGCCTGCCGCCAGCGTGAGGAAAAAACCAAACCAGCGCAACGCCACCAGATGGACATTAACGCTATCGTCCGGGTTGCTCTCTTTGTAGATCAGCCAACCGCTCCAGCCAATCATTACCGGAAACAGATAGGCAAAAAAGCCGAAGAGATAGAGAAACACATCCGCGAACCAGGCTCCTACCGGCCCACCACTATTCAACACCTGCTCGCGTGGCCCGGTGAATGACCAACCCGGATCATCTGGCGAGTAGGTCAACAGCGACAACATAAAATAGGCGGCAATCGCCACCAACAGCAGCAACGCGCCTTCACGCAATCGACGTGCAATAGGACTACTGACGCCATCAGCCCCATTGGATGTATGACTGGCCTGTGCCACCCTATCTCCCAAAAAACTTATGAATTTAAACAGTTAGAGACTCTTTTTAGTCCAGATTGGCAATTATACCAGGAGTACCAGTCCAACATCATCCACTAACTTTGAATTGGGACCTGTTAACACTAATTTGTCCCACATCCGGCAGATCTCTGCCCCACCAACTCTGGAAACTGAAGGGGTGTTAGAGTTTAATGAGGCAGAACCCAACCACTGGCAACATATGGAACAACTGAAAGAATATCCTATCCAATGTCCCTACTGCGGCGAAACCATCACCGTATTGGTCGACTGCTCCATCCGTCAACAGAACTACATTGAAGACTGCCAAGTCTGCTGCCGGCCAATCAATTTTGACGTCTCCATCAATTTTGACGGAGAGCCGCAAGTGATGGTCAGTGACGAGAACGAATAGCTTTTACCGTTATCCTGCCCGTTTTAGGGAATGAATATGATTTTATATCCTAGAATCTGAAAAGATATATAGGTGTTAACAGCCCTAGCCTCACGGCATACACCAATAACAGTTCCTGCGGTGTATCACACTATGTTCCATATCGACTAGATAATCATCAGTAAAGTGTCTAGAATGCGCGCCGGCTAAGCCCACCACTATCTATTATCCAGTTGTACGGAGAAACCCAATGAAGAAACCTACTACATATGCAGTACATGTAGTACGCTCTCTGATATTCTTTTTAATCGCCTTTAGTTCAATTAACCCCGCACACGCAATACCACCAGGTTTTGACGCCACCAAGGGAACATGGCTTATTTCCGGTAGGGATAGCGCAGGTACAGCTTGGGATGGCTCTACAATACACTTCGAATCACAAACAGCCGATGGAAATGACCTTACAGTAAAGGGATACTTTAATTGGGTTGGCAGCAATGGTTCTTATGGCCGGGAAAACTTTACCGGCACTTTATATGCCGACGGCAATATACACCTTACAGGTTTTGAAATTGTTCAACCCGCATCGAGTCTTGCACTTGGCGACTATGTTGCTGTATTAGATGCGACTGGTACACAATTAAATAACGGAGCATGGGGTGGCTCGGGCATTCCAAGCAACGACTGGTCAGCCGACCTGCTGCCAGATAAACCGCAGATTAGTGTGAACGGCGGATTTATCAAATTGGATACCACAAATGGATATTATCCCAACAACCAAGACTGTATTGCAGCAACTCATTACGGTCGAATGGTATTCGATGAGGTAAACAATACGCTATATGCTTGCGGCAAATCGGGGTGGGTATCAATTAACGCAAACTAGCCTTCTCTCGATCAATAGGTAATAGCACTTTAATAAGGCCGCTGATGCGGCCTTATTTTATGGTATGCAATAAACCATGATCGCTCCCTCCTCAGACAGCATCCTATGGTCCGGCAAAAACCGAAGCAAGGTATTAAATTAGCAGGTTACGACGTTATTATCATTCCTTTTGTTATTTGGTGGTTTCGGGATATCCCCGGTATGTTGCTTCATGCCTATGAACAAGGAGCATCATTATCCGATAAGATAATTGCACTCACTCTCTTCTCCATCGGCCTCTACCTACTTGTTGTACGCTTCTTTTTCGAGGCATACGCATGCCGCATAACAACATACTATTTACCAAAGGAGAGCATTATATTTGAATGGAGGGGCTTGACTAAAAAGACTGTCACAATCCCCTTGCAAGAGATCGAACAGATCAGCCTAAGCAACTACCATAAAGAGCGCGCTTCAATCATTCTTAATGACTCCAAGCAGATGTGGTCTCTAGAGGAGAACTTTCCCTCATTTATGTTCCTTGAAGATAATGAATACATCGGATTCGATAGTGTGGAAAACGCTAAGGCAGTCAAAGAATTGATTCAAGAGACACAAAAAAACTTTCTTAATAACCAATAAATTCCGAATCTATAAAGACATCGTTAGTTTTCTCCCATCCTCTTTGTGTTATCTCACACCCACAAGGTTAACAGTAAGCATTGGATTGTATTTATACCTATACTATGGTCATTGGGTATGAGAGTTACTGAAGCCCTTAGCGCAGAGGATCTGTTGCTGTTATCCAAACATTTGTAAAACACGCTCAATCCTCCAACCATTGGGTCTTTTTACGTCATTGACATTAAAGTCCGAGATGGCCAACGCCAATCAGTTACACTGCCGAAACAGCCCCAGCTACAAACAAAGTGTTGTTGGGTCAATTTGCTTGTTATTTGCTCTCCTTACCACTGCCAATGCAGAGGACCAAAAAGCAATCTCAGAGAATCTCCGCCAACTACTCCAAACAAAAATCTGTGTTAGCTGCGATTTATCGGGCACTGACCTTGAAGGGTTAAATCTGCAAGGCGTCAATTTGAATAACGCCAATCTGGCAGGTGCGAATCTCACAAATACCAATCTGCGTGGCGCCAATTTGATGGGAGCAAACCTAAAAGGGGTAATTCTTTTGGATACTTTATTGGCGGGAGCTGATTTGCGCAACGCAGATATGTCCGACCTTGATATCGACATCGCTTTTGAGTCCATTGAGATCATTGGCACCCAGTTTGAAGGGGCGCGCTTCAAATATGGTGTGGTTTGTGGACCAGCACCGGAAAAAGGCGGTTGGGGTTGTCGGCACCAATAACGCCAATATACATAACGCATTACTCAAGCTTTGTAGCAACACCCGAATGCTTAAATCCTTACTCCTGCCATTTACCTTATCAAATTCACCAACTTAAACCACACATTGAGCATGCAAAACAGCTATAGCCAAAGGAAATGCTGCACTGCAGATTGGGTTCCATTATCCCGCTAAATTCCGTAGTATTACTCGGTTTAGCGGTGCCCTTTTTTCTTCGGAACAGTCGGGCTACCGTCCCAACTGAAATTTTTGACAGTTGAAGAGATTTAAACCTGTTGTTTGACACATAATGTCACAGGGTCTTTGTACAACGGAGTATCATAATGAGCGAAACCAAACACTGCCGCCTCCTGATTTTGGGCTCTGGTCCAGCAGGTTATACCGCTGCGGTATACGGAGCACGAGCCAACCTCAATCCGGTGATCATCACCGGTATGCAGCAGGGTGGCCAGCTGACCACCACCACCGATGTGGATAACTGGCCTGG
>JAKSCN010000304.1 GCA_022360595.1 Chromatiales bacterium | reverse complement strand
TATAGGGTACTGTCCAAACCACCTCATGCGCCAAACGGTGTCCCGTGTAGCCTTGCTCACCGTAGGTCGTACCATGATCGGAGCAGATATAAAACAGTGTTTTTCCGCGTCTCCTAAAAGCCTCGAACAGGGGGGGCAATTGACTATCAACATAGCGTAACGCCGCGGCATGAGAGACCACGTCATCCTGAGTTGAGTTATCAGAGGAGGAGCGGTAAAAGTAGTTGGGTTGGTGAATAGCCGATATGTTAATAAACAGAAATACCGGTGGTGGGTTGTTATTCGTTGCCATATCCAGTTTATTCAAGCGGGAAAGGGCGAGCTGAACCTGATTCCGGGTTGAGTCCGAGTCCGTCACTCCCATAGATTCATGCCAGTGACTCTCGGCAAACATCTCCGGCAGCACCCGGCCAAGTGGTGTTTTCTTATTGAAAAAGCCCACCCCTCCAATACAGATGGTGTAATACCCCTCACCGGACAACCCTTCAACAATGGTCGCGGCATCAAACCGCTTGGTACACGCTGACATAGATGTACTGCCGGCAAACTCTACCGCCAATGGGCGAGGTGCTGTGGGATTATCTGCCGGGGTTGGAAAAAAGCCGCTAAAAAAAGCGTGGTGCGCAGAGTAGGTAAAACTGCCGGGCGAGTGACGCCGCTCCCACTGGGGAATCAGTTCGCCAAGCACCGGCAACCGACCGGCTGACAACTCCTGCTGGGCAACGTCGTAACGCAAGGTGTCGAGAGTGATGAAGACTATATCGTAGTCTCCCACGATCTGATTCATATCGAGCATCTGGCCATTACCCCTGCAACATCAAAATCATCAACATATCATGGCCTCAACCTGTGCATCATAGGTACTTTTGCCCTTGTGTTCGATGCCGGGCAACAGGTCGCCAAATGCATTAAGCTCAATAATGCGGGCGCGTTTAGGTGACACAATGACATCGGCGCCGAAACAGCGGGCTTCAGGAAAAGCCACCGCTGCCTGCTCCGCAGTCTCGTACGCGCAATTCGACATCTGTCTGCCGAACTCATGCTCAAGAACATCGCAACGTTGATTACCAAGATGCAAATTGGTCATGGGAGAGTGACTACAGCGGGTAACGGAGTGAGTGGCTTTGCCGTTAACAACAACAACCCGTAAATCGAAGCTTTTTCCATTAATCTGAGCCTTAGGCAACCACTGCTCGGCATAAGCCCCTTCGCGCATCACCGTATCGTAAAGCATTTCAATCTCTTCTACGGTACTGTAGGTGCGTACTTTAAGTGAATTGTAGCAACGGACATCTCTTTGTTGCTTAACCAGTTCAAGAGAGGTTCGCGCTATAAACTGATTACCATCAGGCTTAATACGCAGCGCAATGACACCTGCTGCGGATGAACCGTATTTTGGTTTAATAAAAACCTGAAAGCAGCGCTTTTCAATCAGCTTACCCACCCAGCTTGAAAAGTCCTCAATAACAGGTATCAACTTGGGTGTACTGATATTGTGAGCCTCTAGAAACCGCTGGCAGGCGTGCTTATCGAGCATGGAGAGTACTGCAGAAGGCGTATTCAGATACGCTAAGGAAAGAGTATTGCTGGCAGCCAACTCATCCAAAACTTCGCTAACAGTACCCAGGAGCTTACGAAACCCCAAATACCACTCATGCAAATAACCAAACCGGCCCTTATCAAAGGGAAGCTGCATAGCTAATTCAGGTGTTATCCGACTGGGCAGCTCCTCTGCCCCCAGAGCGATCAAGTGCTTAGTGACAAGAAAGTTTTCACCGGGTGACTCAATCTTGATGTACACCTTCCTGCCCTTGACCCCAGATAACTTTGCTGCCAAGAGGGCCATTCCGCTTGGATGCTGCAGCAACTCCTCATAACTGATGAGAATCAGTTGATGAGGAGCCCCCTTTTCTAAAGCCTCTCTAAAAAAACTGAAACGGCGATTCTCCGGGTTGCACAATACAACCCAGATAGCGGTCGACTTCACGGGCATCAGTTACTCAGCAACTTCGACATACCTTTCTCCAGGCTCGTCCTCCTCTTGTTGATCGCTTACATCGACAGGGATATTCAACGCCGATATTTTCTCGACCATGGAGTCGCTTAAATAGTGATGGGACAAGTCGAGAAGCTGCAGATGCGCCAGCTTATCGGTATTGGAAAGCAGAGTCTCAGCACCGGCATCAGACAGGGTCCCCATGGATAAATCCAGATGTGTCAACTGCGCAAGCATGTCACTACCTACAACCAGAGACACAATATCATCCTGAATATAACTATTCTTTAAACCCAGGTATTTTAAAGCTGGAAACTTTTCAGAATTAACCAACGGTTCAACCGTTTCGATGCTTCCATCCCAACCATACTCTTCATCACCAAACCAAAGTTCCAGATGCTCCAGCTTTGGGTATTCCGCATTGGCGACCTGCGCGACAACTTCAGTCCCTAGCCCTCCGGTTTCAAGAATCAGCGTCTCCAGTGAATTAGCGGATATACTCCCAAGACTCAAGCCGCATGAACCACGAATCTGCAAATGTTGCAGATCAGGGTAAGCACCCCATAAGGCGCTGTAATCACCTTGCTGAATCCAGGATATCTCACACTCATCACTGTATATATCAGCGACGAAAAGTGCCTTTAGGCTTTTGAATGTATCGTTGTTTTTAACCAGAAAGTTGACTACCGGTTGAACCGAATAGTCATAAGCTTCTTCCCAGTTACCCACAATCAGCGCTTTAATATCTTTTGCCTTGGGATCGGCTGCCACAGCTTCCAACACAGCAAGGATAGTTTCACCATCCTCTGCGGCATCATAGTCGAGTTCTACTCTTATCGCCGCGGACTCACTCTGTATACCTTTCGCTTTGTCGAAGTGCTCCAGCTCAAGCCCAAAGAATAGTCTACTATCAGATCCGGTTGTCATGTGATTATCTCCATTTTGACGAACTACATAAGGCGCAAAAACCCAGACATTGAGATAGCCTCAATTGGTGGAGCCGGAGTATACATGAAACCAAGTACCGCTGATATTTCCACTTGATGACTAGGGCCTGTTAACACTAATAACCTGCGGCTATTGGATCATCGATCCGAAAGACCCTACCGTCTGTCACTAACTTGCAATTACAGGTACACCAATATATTTTCTGAACATGGAAATAAAACAGGCTCATCAGCATTTTCAAAGTGGCGGCGAAGCATATGCGCACTACCGCCCGACCTATCCGGCAACGCTGGCTGAAGCGCTTGCGGCGCTATCACCCGCCCAGCAACTGGCTGTGGATGTCGGTTGCGGTACTGGCCAGCTATCAGTGTTACTGGCCAACCACTTCGATCAAGTCATCGCCACCGATGTCAGCGCGGATCAGTTATCTCACGCCACAGCACACCCCAAGGTGGTGTACCGACAAGAGGCAGCAGAAACAATCAGTGTTGAAGATAACAGTGCGGACCTAATTGTTGCAGCCCAAGCCGCCCACTGGTTTGACTTGGAGCGGTTTTACGATGAAGTGCGCCGGATTGCCAGACCCGGTGCCGTTCTGGCCTTGGTCAGCTACAGCGTGCCCTATCTGGAAGGCACCGCGAACACCTGTTTCCAACAGTTCTACTGGCAACAGACCACACCATTCTGGCCCGCCGAACGACAGCATGTGGAGACCGGCTATACAAAGCTCCCCTTCCCCTTCGAGACTATTCCCACTCCTGAACTGGCTATTCATAGGAAGTGGAACATTGACGAGTTGATGGGCTATATAAAGACATGGTCCGCCTCCCGGCAGGCTATTGCCGCGGGCGAACAGCAGATATTCGATGAGCTGCAACACGAGCTTGCTGTTTTTTGGGGAGATCCAAACCAGCGCAGGCCCATTACCTGGCCCATCAATTTAAGACTAGGACATGTACGATAGCCCCGGAGACCCACCCGGTAGCGTTAATCTCTCTGATGCTCATCAGCAAGACAGAGCGCATGATCAGACAACACTTTAATGATCCGGCAGTCAGCCACCTTATCCCCCGCACATTGGGAGATCATCCGCTTTAACTCTTTCCGCATGCTCTGCAGACGCTTGATTTTCGACTCCACCTCCATCAGATGCACGCGGGCGATCTGATCGACTTCGGCGCATGAGTGGGTTGGGTCATCAGTTAAATCCAGGATCTGTCGAATCTGATCCAGCGAGAACCCCAACTCCCGGCTATGGCGAATAAAGCTAAGCCGATCCCGGTGCTCTTCCAGATAGAGACGTTGATTACCACCTGAACGCTGCGGTTTTGGCAGCAGACCAATCTCCTCATAATAGCGAATAGTCTGTACCTTACAGTTACCTGCCTTAGCCATCTGTCCTATAGAAAATGTCCCGCTCATACAGATTTGCCTCTTGAAGCTACAATAACTGTAGGTTGTAAGCTTATACCAGTAGTGAGAGGAATTTAACCCAAAGGGGCTGAAATGGCTGGTTGCGGATGTGGGAATAACCTGAAGTTTGACGGCGTATCCAAGCGCTATAAAACAGTGTTGTGGATAGTCATTGGCATTAATGCACTGATGTTTTTTATCGAGATGGGGGCAAGTGTCGCATCCGGCTCGATGGCGCTTCGCGCTGATGCATTGGACTTTCTCGGCGACGCCATGACTTACAGCATCACCTTGTTGGCTATCGGCCATGCGCTGCGCTGGCGTGCGTCCGCGGCACTTTTCAAGGGCCTAACATTGATTCTGATGGGACTTTGGGTGTTGGGGTCTACTATCCATCGGGTATTTATTCTCGGCATCCCCAATGAAATGATTATGGGCTCTGTCGCGCTAATGGCTTTCGGCGCCAATGTCACCAGTGTGCTGCTGCTTCTCGCCTATCGTGACGGCGACTCCAATGTGCGCTCGGTATGGCTCTGCAGCCGCAATGATGCGATTGGCAATCTGGCGGTTATGGTCGCTGCGGGTCTGGTCCATGTAACTCAGAGTCACTGGCCCGACCTGTTAGTCGCGTTCCTGATGGCGCTCCTGTTCCTCCACTCCGCAACCTTGATTATTCGTCAGGCGCGCAGTGAACTCAAAACCACGCCACTAAACTCAGAACAAATGGCCTGCACAATTGAGAGTAGTCAGCGTGACTAGGGCTTGGCTACGCTATCTCTCTAATGACTATCAATGGATCTCTCCTTGAATAGACAGCACAATGCCCTCTCTTGGGGTTGCGAAGTAACGCAACCCCATTTCTCGTTTTATTGAAGAGTGGCTTCCTTAAACCTTACTGCTGCTGTTTTTCTTTCCACCTCCTGTACTTCTGCCACTCCTTGAAATCTTCCAACTCAGTGGCATTTCCCCGTTCGCGCTTCCACTTCTGGTATTCCTGATATTCCCGGTAATCATCTTCGTTATTTTCGATATCATTAGATGATACCGCCTTACTTGAATCGTATAGGGTATAGCCGTCCACCTCATCCGTAAAAACTCCCGGCCCCGGTTTCATCTCAGAAATCGGGTAGTAAGTAAACGGTTTCCCGCCACAACCCACAACTGCAAGCGCGGTTATGCTAATAAGTAAGTATGTTGTAATACGTACTGCCATTTCCCCTCCGTAGCTTACCCACCATTAAAAGAACTTAATCCGTGTACCAACCATCAGGCCATCAATGTCCTCTAGTGATACACCTGGGCGATCCAACTCATGATTTCTATAGCCTGCGTAGATCTCGATACCCTGGTAGGCATTGAGCACATAACCTAAACCCCAGGTGCTAAACTCATCACCATCCGCGGCCAAGTCATCTGTTTCACCATAGTCGAGTGATATGGCGTGCTTACCAATCTTGTATCCCCCTTTGACATACCAGTTATCCGCGTCTGTACCCCCATCGGTATCACGGTTACCCGCAGCGACGGTGAGGCTGATTCCGGAACTATGCAGATATGAAGCCGATGCGCCCCACTGTTCAAATTCAGCACTACCCCGGTCTTGCGTATCGACATACCCAATGGCTGCCGCCAGTTTATTTCCCCCACCAAAATCCTGTGCCAACCATGCGGCCAACTCATAGGCGTCACCGTTGGTAGCGCTTATAGATAAAGAAATTGGTCCCCAGGTAGGCGTGTCGTAGCGCAGACGGTCATTACGACTTAGACCATCGAAGTTACTAAATACATCATTTATTCGGGCGACCTTAACCCCTGCGGAAGTAACAAATCTAACGCCCCCCATCATGTCGCCAATACCAGAATAGGTAACAACAGAAGTGCCTGACAGATCGACCTCGGAGGAGTTATTAGCAGCTCCATCCCCTTGACCTATACTCAGCTTACCAAAACCGCCACTGAACCAGGCTT
Organism: Chromatiales bacterium; assembly: GCA_022360595.1. Classification (GTDB taxonomy): domain Bacteria; phylum Pseudomonadota; class Gammaproteobacteria; order Chromatiales; family Chromatiaceae; genus BM503. The sequence continues at coordinate 6,103 of JAKSCN010000304.1, read as the reverse complement.
CCAATTTTCGTTCCGTGAATGTTGAATCTCCATCACTGTCGTGGGGTATGTCAAGGCCAGAGGAGGTATTGGATTCAAATTGGCTTTCCCAAACAATCCCCGCTTTAAACCCATTACCCAAGTCTTGAGAACCGACAAAACGAAATCGAGTAGATGAGTTATCGTTATCCACATGAACAACCTCATCATCGACTCCATTATCCGCCCATAGAACCGCACGGTTAATTTGCCCAGATATTTTGAATTCCACGCCTTGGGCAACTGGTGGTACTACCATAACTACACCAACCAAAAGCGATAAGCCGGAGCTTTTACTGCTTTTTGATAAGAACATTATGTTCTCCTCCTTTAGTTATAGTCCCTATAGTTATAGTGCCTGTAGCTATAGTGCATCTCTAAGCACAGATCACTTAAAACAATTAACCGCCAAATCCATAAGTTAAACCGAAAATATTTTTTTTATGGAAGTTAGCGACAAGTTAACGAGAACCTAATTTAAAATCGCCATGCGACAAAGATATCGCTAGTGTCAATTTAACAACGCTAAACAAAAACCAAGAAATGATTAACTCGAAGAGTGGAAAGAGTGCGGTTAAATTAATGCGCTATAAGCAGATAGAGTTGTATACACCAAAAAAGTAACGCAGATCCTGCTGGATCTATTTAAATGCTCTATATTGAGTATATTTAACCATTGATTTACCCGGCAATAATATTGGCTATGAAGGCCGCTGAATCCCTCTATGCAATATTTGCCTCCCCTATTTTTGTCACTGCAAACCGGTTCTCAAAATAGCCACTCACTTACACGGCACATACCGCCTTAGCAAGATGTCCGGTAGGATCAGACCACTTCACAATCGCTTTGAGTAAACTTTAGCGATCACGAATATTGCCAAACTACACTCAACCTAGGTCACTTAACGGTGCTTCATTCGCAAGCCTCTGATCTCCCCGTGTAAAGGGGCAAGTGAAGGTCTGTTTGGATATTTCATGTAGAAATCCATACCAGGGCCTGTTAACACTGTGGAGCTTCTGATTAATTCTGGCCTCAGCGCATCCGCTCACAACTTGATCAGAAGCTCCCTTAATTGAGATACAAAGTTTCGCAACAAAAATGTCTCTATAAAAATTCAGCGCAGCGGTTTCCATCGCATACCTCATGATGGGTAGGTTGAGTTTTAAACCGGTATCAAGGCCTAATGGGTAAGGCTGAAATATAGTTACCGCATGATGAAAATCCAGATTCCCATTCTGGATAAGCGTGATTACCCAGTATTACTCCTGGTATTTTGTCGGGCGCTCAGTAAAATTCCACCTTACCGGGCCTGCTAAAGCCAATATTGCCAGCCCTTGGATAACGGAGTCACTTGAATAAAAATAATCATTGATTTGGGATGCAACGTGAATAACAAAATTACAAAACTAATTTTGGTGCTTTTGGGTTCATCCCAAATACACGCGACCCCGGCCAGCGCTGATGAACGCCTGGACTACCTGCTGTCCCTCAGCCTGGAAGAGCTGGCAAGGCTGGAAGTCTCCATTTCCACCGAGACCAAACAGCCCATATCCGAAGCACCCGCAGTGGTAACCGTGATTACAAAGGAAGATATAAGGGCTACCGGCGCAACCAACCTTGTCGATGTCCTGGAAGGCGTGCCGGGCATTCATGTCCGGGCCAGCCAGTTTGGTAATCGTCCACTGATTCAATTTCGGGGCGCCAACGCCCGCCAGACCTTATTGATGGTCAACGGCGCCTCTCTCAAAGACCTGATGTGGGGGTTCGGCATCTTCTGGAAAGGTCTTCCCGCCAGCATGATTGAACGGGTGGAGATTATCCGCGGTCCCGGCTCCGCCCTGTTTGGCGCGGATGCCTCAGCCGGGGTGATCAATGTAATCACCAAAACCGCCGGTAAAATCGAGCACAACGAGGTCGGTGCACGCGCCGGCAGTTTCGATACTTATACCACCTGGGGGCAGTATGGAGGGAATTGGAATGGTTTCGATGTCGGTTTTACCGCTGAACTGAGCACCACTAACGGCCACGATCCCTTTATCGAAGCGGATGGACAAACCGCTCAGGATCTGCGGAACGGCACCAACACCTCACTCGCTCCCGGAACGGCCGAATATGGCTGGGGCAACATGGATCTACGCTTTTCACTGGCCAAAGGACCATGGCGCCTGCACGCGGACTATGTGCGCCATAGCAATCTCGAAATTGGCCTGACCGGCGCTGGCATTCTTGATCCGGTCACTGAGGCGAGCGATAGCTGGTTCAACATCGACTTGCTGTATGACAATCCGAATTTCGCCCCAAACTGGGGCGTGAATGCCGAACTGCGTTTCCAGCATCTGGACTATAGCTCCGGTCAAGGGTTTCAGGAGCATCCACCAGGCGCATTCAATGGCGACTACCCGGATGGCGTGATCAACAAGATGCGATCAGCGGAACGCCGGGCCATAATCGAAGCGAGTGGGCTCTACTCGGGTTTCGAGAACCACGCCCTGCGTCTGGGCGCCGGCCATATCTGGCAGGATCTCTACTTTGTCGAGCAGTTCATCAATATGGGCACTGGCCCGGATGGCGAGCCTCTCCCCCCCGGCAGCCCGCTGGTCGATGTCTCTGATACACCTTATGCATTCGCACCGGAAAAGACACGCAATATCGATTATCTGTTCCTGCAGGACATCTGGAACCTTTCCGATGATCTGGAGCTTACCACCGGTGTTCGTTACGACAACTACTCTGATTTTGGCGACACACTCAACCCGCGCATCGGCTTGGTCTGGCAGACCAACGACCGGCTCACCACAAAAGTGATGTATGGCGAAGCATTTCGCGCCCCTTCGTATCAGGAACTATTTGCCGAAACCTCCTTTACCCTGCCCAACGCCGACCTGGAGCCGGAGAAGTCCAAAACCTGGGATCTCTCTTTCTCTTACGCTGCCAACAAAGCACTGCGCGTCGACCTCATCCTGTTCCACTTCCAGCAGGAGGATCTGATCCGGGCCATCCCGGTCGATGGGTTATCAAAGCGGCAGTTTCAGAATCAGGGGGAGCACACCATTCGCGGCATTGAGCTCGAAGCTTGGTGGGAGGCCGCCAAAAACCTGAGAATCTCAGGCAATTACACCTATCGTGACCAGGACGAGAGTGAATTCCGCGCATTTGACGAACCGAACCAGGAGGCCTATCTGCGCGCAGACGGGGCGTTTGGGTCACAGTGGACATGGAATGTGCAGGCCAACTGGATCGGCAAACGTGAACGCGCCTCCAACGATACGCGCCCTTCAGTGGATGACCATGTGCTAACCGACGCCACCTTACGCTACCGAGCCTCACGAAATTGGGAAATCTCAGCCTCTATACGCAACCTATTCGATGTCAATGCGCGCGAATACACCGGTCGCTCAATTCCCAATGACCTGCCACTGCCGGAGCGCAATTTTTATCTTGAAGCCCGCTACAGCTTTGACGATAACCTTTGAAAGCGAGCCGACCACGAAGACTAAAGGATCTAGCAGTGAACCGTTTGACTCAGGGCCATAACGATTGTGTGACCACCCCACCACACCGGTTGGCAACACAGGAGGATCGTCGTTCATCCCACTTAAGCAACACCGGCAGTGATCTCAATACCTCTCGGAGACTCCATTGAGGCTACTGATAACACGATTACTGCTCTGCACAGCCCTCTGGTTCAGCACAGCAACGGTAGCCGCTCCTGCCATCGAAGAAGGCAGCAGCGACGAGCGCCTTATCCGCGCCGTTTTCGTATTCAATTTCGCGAAATTCACCAGTTGGCCGGAAAGCGCCTTCGATGGCATGGCGTCACCTCTGATCCTCTGCACGGCGGGCGAGGACGAGCTGGTCGATACGCTCCAACTGCTGTCGGGAAAACGCATCAAAGGGCGTCCGGTGGTGATACGCCCCCTTCAACAGGCTGAATCGCCCGATCGCTGCCACCTGCTCTACGTGGCATCATCCGAAAAACCGCGCACCCAAGACCACCTTGAATCGGTGCGCGGTCTGCCGGTATTGACAGTCAGTGAGCTGCCCGACTTCGCCGAAACGGGCGGTATGATCAAGCTGTTTCACCAAGATGACCGGATACGCTTCATGATCAACCTGAAAGCAGCGCGCGAAGCCGGCTTACAGCTCAGCTCGCGCATGCTGCAGCTCGCCATCATTATCGATCAATGAGCTGCATGGGTAATCGGCTGATCAGAACACCAGGTTCATCATCAACATCATTACCACCAGGAACAGCACAGTCATAACGCCGCCTGCCCGAATGAAATCAGGCACGCGATAGCCGGCCGGCCCCATGATCAGCGCATTCACTTGGTGGGTGGGAATCAGAAATGAGTTAGAGGTAGCGATGGCAACCGTCAACGCAAATACAGCCGGGTTTGCCCCAACGCCAATCGCAATATTCACCGCCAACGGCACCAACAAGACGGTTGCTCCCACATTCGACATCACCAGGGTAAAAAAGGTGGCCAGTCCAGCCACGGCAAGCTGAATCACCCAGGTTGGCATATCACCGACCACGAACAGCACCTGTTCGGCAATCCATTTCGCCGTTCCGCTGGTCTCCACCGCCAACCCCAAGGGAATCAGCGAGGCGAGCAGAAACACCGTTTTCCAGCTCACCGCCTCATAGGCCTCTTCAATATTCATCACGCCTGAGAGCACCATACCGATCGCGCCGGTCAGCAGGGCCACCGAGAGACGCACATCTGTAAACAACACCATGGAGAGCGCAATGGCGAAAAACAGCGCGGCCCAACCCACTTTGTGAGGACGCAGCTCTTCACGTGGATACTCGGTGGTCACCACTACGAAGTTCTTATCTTTCTCGATTCTTTGCAGCGCGTCCCAAGGTGTGTGCACAACCAAGGTATCACCGGCCTGGATAGGCATGTTGCGAATATCCTCACCTTCGCGCATCGTCTGACCGTTACGATGCAAGCCGATCATGGCCAGACCGTAGGTCTTACGCATCCAGACATCGCGCGCGCTTTTGCCAATGAGGCCGGAACCCGGAGGAATAACCACTTCCGCGATACCCGCCTTGGCAGAAGAGAGGTCATCGGCAAAGGTGCGCAACTGGGAGCGACCCTTCAGACCGAAGCTCTCGATGAAATGATCGAGATCTCTCGGGTCGGCAACGACGCCCAGTACCATACCCGCTTCAATATCGACATCACGCGCCAGCGCGCCCGGACCTATTCTATTCGCTTCACCCGGAAGTTTGGTGGCAATAATACGCACCCCGTAGTCTGATTCCACATCATCGAACTGTCGACCGATCAGATTACTGCTATCTGTAACGACCAACTCCGACAGCGAATAGTTAACACCGTACACATCATGAAAATAGCGCATGGAGTCAGAACCGGTGGTGGAACTGCCGTTCTCTGTCTTAGGCAGCACAAACCGGCCAGCCAGTACAAAATAGATAATCCCCGTCGCCACCAGCGCCAGGCCGATCGGGGTCACCGAGAACAGCCCCCAAGTCTCCATCTGCTGATCCGCCGGTAGCGCTTTGTTGGAGGTCAGAATTAGATCATTGAGCAGAATCAGCGGACTGGAACCCACCATGGTCATGGTGCCGCCCAGAATCGCCGTAAACCCCATGGGCATCAATAGACGCGACATGGGCAGACCGGATCGGGCCGAAATACGCGACACCACCGGCAAAAACAGCGCCGCGGCGCCCACATTCTGCATAAATGAGGAGATCACACCAACAGTGGTCGATATGATCGGAATAATGCGCCCCTCGGTTTTCCCACCAATTTTCAAAATATAGGCGGCAACCTTAGTCATAACACCGGTTTTATCGAGACCCGCCCCGATAATCATCACCGCAATAATAGACATCACCGCATTGGAGGCGAAACCATCAAACAGGTGGTTGGTATCAACCAGTCCCTGCTGCAATCCCATCAGCGGCGCAAACAGGGATGACAACCCCAACAGCACCATCACACTCACAGCGGACACATCCACACTCACCACTTCAAAGGCAAACAGAGAGATAGTGAGAACCAAAACACAGGTCACCCAGGCAATCTCTATACTGGGCACAAC
>JAKSCN010000503.1 GCA_022360595.1 Chromatiales bacterium | reverse complement strand
GTCGCCATGCTTGACGCCATCGCCACCACCGCCGTAGAAGTGGCAGGAACCACAGTTCTCACGACCGGGCTTACCAACGCTCTGCGCGACCTTGTCCCACTGAATCGGTTTTTTGTCCTTAAACATGACCGAGCAGGCTTTGTTGCCCTCTGAGTTCGGCTTTTTATAGTAGGTGCCGGTGCGGTCGTGACAGACTACGCAGTCGATATTGTTCTGGTTCTTGAAATCGAAGGTCTCATCCTTCCAGCCGTAGCCGGCATGGCACTGGGCGCACATGCCTTCATTGCCACGGGCATTGGTGCAGAAGGTGTTGATCAGAGTCTTCTTGCCCAGCTTCTGACCTGTTTGGGGATTATCGTACTCCCAGGTCCAGTGGATCGACTTCATGAAGTGGCGACCCGCTTCGGTATGGCAGGAGAGACAGGCTTCGGTGACCGCCGAGCCATCTTCGAAAGGCCCCTGCAGGACCTCAAATTTACTGTGATCGGCTGTGGATTCGCCGTCATCACGAATACTCGGTTTGGTATCCTCCACGATACGAAAATTCATATCGCTATCGACAGCAGCCGTGTTGCCGTGCTGATCATCCGCCGCTTTTACGGCAGTTATGCAGAGCATACTGCAGACAATCAGCACCGTTCGGATTAATCCGTGCTGGATATGCATATAATAATCCCGGTGGTTTTCTTATGACTCATACAGACAGGAGCCGGTCACCCGCCAAGGTGCAGCATTTAACGGTTCAGCCCCTACCCCCAATAACGCGCGGTAAGACTAAAAGAGTCCTTCAAAGCGAAGCATTGACAATTCACAATCGGCCCTGAAAATATTTGTGCATTCCCCCAGCTTTTGGGCATTTTCTTTGAACCTGTCCGACGTTATATAATGTTGGGTTTTCCATTCTCAATTACCTGGACCCGGTTATGGCAGATCCCCGCACCACTCAAATTACCGCCCTTTTGAAACAACGGATTCTGATTCTGGACGGCGCTATGGGCACCATGATTCAGCGCCATGGCCTGGAAGAGGCGGACTACCGCGGGGAGCGTTTTGCCAACTGGGATATCAATCTAAAAGGAATGAACGACCTGCTGTCGATCACCCAACCGGACATTATCCGCGGCATTCACGAGCAGTACCTGGATGCAGGCGCCGACATTGTCGAGACCAACAGCTTTGGCGCTACCGCTAAAGATCTGGAACGCTTCGGCCTGCAAGAGTACGCCTACGAGCTGAATGTCGCCGCCGCCCGGCTGGCCAAAGAGGCTGCCGAGAAATACAGCAGCACAGAGAAACCGCGCTTTGTGGCCGGGGTGCTTGGCCCCACCCAGAAGACCGCCTCCATGTCGGTGGATGTGAATGATCCGGGCGCCCGCGCCATCACCTTCGCAGAGTTGGTGGACGACTACGCCGAAGCGGCCCGCGGCCTAATTGAAGGCGGCGCTGATCTGCTGCTGATCGAGACCATTTTCGACACACTCAACGCCAAAGCGGCAATCTTCGCCTGCGAAAAGGTGTTTGAAGAGGACAGTGTGAAGCTGCCGGTGATGATCTCCGGCACTATTACCGACGCCTCTGGTCGCACCCTATCTGGTCAGACCACCGAGGCCTTCTACAATAGCCTGCACCACGCCAAACCAATCTCCATCGGCCTTAACTGCGCCCTGGGCCCTGATCTGCTACGCCAGTATGTGGAGGAGATGGCGCGTATCGCCGATACATTTGTCTCTGCCCACCCCAACGCGGGCTCGGCGTCGAGGCCGTCGGCGCCGTCAAGGCCGGGACGCCCGGGGAAGCCCGGCCGACCAATGGGCCCGTCGTCGCCGAGGCCGCCCTTGTCGCCGGGCAGGCCGCGGAGGCCGGGCCTGCCGGCGGTCCCAAAGTCGCCGCGTGCGCCTTTGAAGCCCTCCAGGCCCAGCAGGCCCGGGAGACCGGGGTCTCCCCTCTCTCCGGCGAGGCCGTCCAAGCCGATCCTAGTCCATTGTAAGATAGCATTAAATAATCCGAGAGTCTGACTGAGTTATTAGCATGAG
>JAKSCN010000119.1 GCA_022360595.1 Chromatiales bacterium | reverse complement strand
TCGACTACCTGATTAACAAACGAGCTATGCGCCCCATTCTCCAACAGGCGCCGCACCAGATAGGCCAGCAGATCTTTATGATCCCCCACCGGGGCATAGATGCGACAGCGGGCCTTCCTGTCCCTCACAACAACATCGTGCAGCGACTCCCCCATCCCGTGCAGGCGTTGGAATTCAAAATCGTCATCGCGCTTCGCCAACTGGAGCACTGCAGCAACAGAGTGCGCATTATGGGTAGCAAACTGCGGATAGATACGATCCCCCATCTCCAGCAGTTTTTTAGCACAGCTAATGAAGGAGACATCACTACTGGCCTTGCGGGTAAACACGGGAAAGCCGCTTAACCCCATCACCTGGGCGCGCTTTATTTCGCTGTCCCAATAGGCGCCTTTCACCAAACGCACCATGATGCGTCGATCCAGGTGCTGAGCGAGCGCATAGAGCCAATCCAATACGGGCGAGGCCCGCTGTCCAAAGGCCTGCACAACCACACCAAAGCCATCCCACCCCGCCAGCTCAGGGGTTGCTAAAACCGCCTCTGTCACATCCAGAGAGAGATCTAGACGTTCAGCCTCCTCGGCATCGATATTGAATCCCATATTGGCTGCCTTAGCCTGCAGTGCCAACTCATGGATACGCGGCACCAGTTCACTCATCACCCGGCTCCGCTGGCTAAACTCATAGCGCGGATGCAGCGCCGACAGCTTCACCGAAATGCCTGGATTCAGACGAATATTGTCACTCTGACAGATACCAGCCAGGTGTGAGATAGCAGCAGAATAGGCAGCATGGTACCGCTTGGCATCAGCATCTGTTCGAGCCGCCTCACCCAACATGTCATATGAATAGCGATAACCGCGGGACTCCTGCTCCTCTGCCCGCTCTGTCGCCTCCTGAATAGTCCGACCCAGCACAAACCGACGACCCAGCTCCTTCATCGCCTGACTGATAGCGGTGCGGACTATCGGTTCCCCCAGCCGCTTGACCATCGCGTGCAGCGTCTCGGTGATACCCTCCTCATCAACGGGGCTGATCACCTTACCGGTAATCAATAGAGCCCAAGTCGATACATTGACCAGCAACGAGGTTGACTCGCCCAGATGCTCACCCCAATTGCCGGACACAACCTTATCCTCAATCAAGGCATCGATGGTGGTTTCATCCGGCACCCGCAACAGTGCCTCGGCCAGACACATCAAGGCAACACCCTCCCTGGTCGACAGACCATACTCGGCTAGAAAACTCTCCATCATGGTCGGCTCAGTGTCGTTACGCACTTGACGAACCAACTCAACCGCCCGCCGGGTCATCTCAAGACGGTCTGCTTCTGTGATCCCGGCATTGACCATCAACGAGCGCACAACCGTCGACTCATCCGCCAAATAGAACTCCCGCACCCGCTGCCGTAGCTCCGCAAGCAGTAACTGCTTATTGTCAAAATGCCCCATATCCGCTGCCTTATTAATCCAGCCCAAATATCCGTCCCTCTGGGAATAAACATAGCAGTAATCAAGTAGTTCACTATGCAGCTCTATCGCCCTAGCCAGCCGATACAGGGGTGCGCTACTATCATCAGCTGATCACAACGCCCCACGGAGCAGATGGATAATATGAAGTGGACAATGCTCATCCTTGCAGCACTATGCATCAGTGCACAGGCCGGCAAGGTATGCCGCTGCCAGGTCAACGGACAGACCGTCTTCAGCCAGACCCAATGCGCCGAGGATTATGAAAAAATCGACGCCACACCCAAAAGACTACTCAGCGGCACCAACTACAACGCTACCGACGTAGCGAAACAACAGGGCGGAAAAGTATTAACCCCCGCCATAGAAAGAGAGACAAAAAAGCACCCCTACCCTTGGCGCAATGAGCCCAATGGCAAATACAAAATCAAGGACGCCATTGCGACCAATAAAGTTTTGATCGGCTTCACCAAAGAAGAGGCCATCCAGTCATGGGGCGAGCCTACTGAGACATACCAAACACTCATCGAATCCGGCATGAAAGAACAGTTGATCTACCACACCGATAAAGGAAGGCGCTTCGTCTTTCTAAGGGATGGCTGGGTTGTACAGGTGGCTGGAGAAGGGAACCTAGAATACTAGGCGCCTGTTGTTTAAACATCAAAAGAGTAATCCATCACCGTCTCTGGCAAACGCTCTAAAACAGTCATAGTACAGTTTCGAGAAGACAAAACTTTCAATAAACAGAAAGGAAGCGCAATGAACAAATTCCTATTACTGGCACTTCTGCTCCCCCTACTCTCCTTCGCCAACCCAAATATCAAAGTTGATGAACACTTCTTCAATACCCTGAATGAATACAACTCTCGTATCGATACAGGGCTACTAAACGCAGCAAAACAAGGAGATATTCAAGCCCGCCTGGAACTCGCGAGAGTTCTTTACAGCAGCCACAATGAAAAGGGTGTATTAAGAGGAGAAGCACTATTAAAAGCGTTGGCAAAATCCAACAAAATTGCCCGCCTACACTTAGCCCATCAATATTTGGAAGGGACAGAAATAGTCTCTATGGCAGAGGGAAAACCGAAAGTCATCCTACGCAACTACCCCGCAGCAATAGAGTGGTTCCAAGCCTACTTAGCCGATCCCATTCGTGACAATGACGCACTCTACCTGATGGCCTTTTCAGGCATGGGCAATGCATTGATAAAAAATAAACACTACACTTCAGCATTTATCTTTTATACAAACAACGTAGAAATGGTAAAGGCTGAACCCAACGGCTTGGCTGCTCACGAATTAGCCACTCTCTACCACGAAGGCAAAGGCACAGCACAGGACTTAGAGCAAGCCTATTATTGGTATGATATTGCCGCACAAAAAGGGTTAAACATCGCCATAATGGAGAGAAATTTTCTGAAAATTGAACTGGGAATATAACTAAGGAACCTCTAATTAATTCTGGGCGTAATCACATGAGAACCAAAATCGCAGAATTTAAAGCAGAAAACGCAGGCAATAACAGGCTATTGGAGACTATAGATAAAACTGTGTAACCACTTATCATAGATAGCCAGCAATGGCAGCCTTAGAGACGAATATCTAAATTGCCATTGGTTTAGTAAATATCCCCCGGCAAAGCCGGGGGCTTTAATTGTGAACCGCTCAAAGCGGTCTGATAAACGGAGCCTATTGGCTCCTTGAGCCCCTCAAAGGGGCTATTACATCAACTGTAATTGGTCAATCCTACAGTCTTCGGCTTCTTGGTGGCGGATATATTCTCGAATTACCTGCTCATCCCTACCAACTGTCGATACAAAATATCCCCTAGCCCAGAAATGGTGGCCAACATAGTTCCTCTTCCGCCTCAGATAGGTGCGAGCAATATGAATGGCACTTTTTCCTTTGATGAAACCCACAACTTGAGATACAGCATATTTCGGCGGAATCGATATCATCATGTGAACATGATCAGCCATGATGTGCCCTTCTTCTATCAAGCTCTCTTTTTGCTTCGCCAACCGATGGAAAACATCTCCAAGCTCATTGCGAATCTGACCGAAAAGCACCTTCCTTCGAAATTTCGGAATAAACACAATATGGTACTTACACTCCCATCGGGTGTGGCTTAAACTTTCTACTTGTCTCATAGTTTCTCCTTAGCGTGTTGCTTGGCGGCTCACGCTTTGGAGTTACTATGGGACTCCCGATGCTGTCAAACTGCTCATGCCTCCCCAGCAGAGCTGGGGGGTCTCCCATTTTGACGAGGGCCTGTTAACACTAATTTAATCGTCACTGTTAAACCTAAAAAAGCACCAATCAAGGCACGAGGAGCGCAGTTTGGTCGCTCCAAATAAGTGACGAGTAACGCCGAGTGGTGCTTTTTTAGGTTCAACCCCCTTTTAAATATATGGGGGGCCAAGGCCATTTTTCGCCTAACGGCGTTATCAGTCACTTATGTAGACCCACTACACGGCACTCCTTCTGTCTTTCTAGGCAAAAAAATGGTCTTGGCAGTGATGATTAAATTAGTGTTAACAGGCCCTAGATAGCCAGCTCAACAGTTGTGCTGGCTATCTCCCCCCTCTCCAATCCGTTTAATTCCCCCATCAACAGAGCCGTTTCTACTGCACCGCAGAAGGAATTAGTATCCGCTGATCTATTAATGATGCTTGCATAGCCACTCTAAAAAGCACAGGATTGGGAAAAACCAGGGGGCAACGCGAACCGGAATCCTCACATCGGACACCGAAAAAACAGCATTAACCGCCCCTTACTGCAGTAGTCACAACAACACGAATAGAGCAGTAATCATCTATGAGCCCCACAGATCTCAATCCCGTCAGGGAGCATCTCGCTTCTCAGGTCATAGGCCAGCAGAACCTCATCGACAGCATGCTGGTCTGCCTGCTGAGTAATGGCCACCTACTGGTAGAGGGCATGCCCGGCCTGGCCAAAACCACGGCTGTTAAAGCACTATCTGAAGCAATAGAGGGAGACTTCCATCGTATCCAGTTCACGCCTGATCTGCTCCCTTCCGATCTGATTGGCACCGATATCTACCGCCACGAAAAAGGCGAATTCGAATTCCGCCCCGGCCCGCTCTTCCACAACATACTGCTGGCTGACGAGGTGAATCGCGCCCCCGCCAAAGTGCAATCGGCATTACTGGAAGCAATGGGTGAACACCAGATCACAGTGGGACAGCGCACCTACCCACTCCCCGATCTGTTTATGGTGTTGGCCACCCAAAACCCCATTGAGCAAGAGGGCACCTACCACATGCCCGAGGCTCAACTGGACCGCTTTCTGATGCAGGTCTGGGTAGACTATCCCAACCGTGAAGAGGAACTGGCAATTCTTGAACTCGATAACCACCATCAGCACGAAGAGCCTGCCCCACCTGAAGAGCCCCTAACTCAACAGAAGCTGTTCAACATGCGTCAACAGGTAGCCGACCTCTATCTCGATCCCAAGCTGAACAGCTACATTGTCGATATCGTCCAGGCCACCCGCAATCCTGGCGTCTACGACGACACACTTCGACGCTGGCGCCGTTTTGGCGCCTCCCCGAGGGCCAGCATCGCCCTGGCCCGCTGCTCCCGTGCCCGAGCCTGGCTGGATGGAGAAGATTTTGTCGCCCCTCGCCATATTCAAGCAGTGGCACCGGAGATTCTGCGCCACCGCATTTTGCTCACCTTCGAGGCCGAGGCCGAGGGCATTACCAGC
>JAKSCN010000558.1 GCA_022360595.1 Chromatiales bacterium | reverse complement strand
GACTTCGAAAAGCTGGGTGAACTGGCCACCGAAATCCTCGACTTCTTCGCCGAGAACGCCCTGGAGCACGAGCGCACCGGTGAGATGATCGAGCGCATCGGCTTGGTAAACTTCCTGGAAGGTATTGGCCTGGAGATCGATCCGAATATGATCGAGCGTCCACGTATGAACCCATACGTCCGTACCGACGATTGGGACAACGAAGCAACCAAGTGGGAAGAGCGTCAAGCTGCCAACTAAGCCAACTTGAACAAGAAAAATTAAGCCCCGGTACTGATCATCCAGTCCGGGGCTTTTTTACGCTCAACAGTGGCGATCAAGTTAGACCGACCAACCTCGGACCATGTAGTCCAGAAAGATACCGATGAATATCACCATCCCAAAGGTGTTGTTCTCCAGAAAAGCACGAAAACAGTTGGCCGGCTCACGTTCACGAATCAGGTACTGCTGGTAGAGTGCCGATAAGCCGGCGCCCATCACCCCGAGATAGTAGATAAAGCCCATCTCCGCCTTTATCCCGACCAGCACCAACAAGCCCAGCGTGACAAGCTGTAGAATGCCGATCATCAGGCGATCGTTTTCACCAAATAGAATGGCTGTCGATTTAATACCCACTTTCAGATCATCTTCACGATCCACCATGGCATATTCGGTGTCGTAGATCAGCACCCAGATTACCGTGGTGATAAACAGAATCCAGACATAAGGGGGGGGCATGGCGTTATCGATCGCGGTAAAGGCCATCGGTACCGCCCAGCCAAAGGCCATCCCCAACACCAGTTGCGGCAGGTGGGTGTAGCGCTTCATAAAGGGGTAGATGGTTGCCAACACCACCGCCACCACCGACATCATGATGGTGAGATTATTGAGCAGCAATACCAAACCAAAGGCGCAGAGAACCAACACGCCAAAGACCATCAGCGCCTCTTTCGGTTTGATCAGTCCTTGCGCCAAAGGGCGATCCACGGTGCGCTCCACCTTGTCGTCAAAGCCGCGATCGGCATAGTCATTGATGGCACAACCGGCAGAACGCATCAGGAATACACCCAGAATAAAAATCACCACCACCGCCCAGGGAGGCTTGCCATCACTGGCGAGCCACAGCGCCCAGAGAGCCGGCCAGAGCAGCAGCAGCGTTCCAATCGGACGGTGGAAACGGATCAGTTTGGCATAGATAGCCAGACGATCGGTCATACTGACTTTGGTATTCATTTCAACGTTCATACAACTTAGCCCTCCACAGCGCACTGGCCCAGCGTGGGTAAGAATATCTCATTCACCAACAGCGGTGCACCTGCAAGGTGAAACAGCGTTCGCCGTCCCCAGATCTGTCCGGGTATCACAGTTTGGGATGCCATTGCCGCCGTAAACAGTTTATGGCGTGGTTGCAGACGGGCGATCTCCATGGTATCGCGCACCACGTTGGGGTCGCTGAACAGCACCTCACCCAATGGCTTAGTGCCCAACATAGCCAGTCGTCTGGCTCCACCACGCAGACTGGTGGCTGGGATCAGGGTGCGCGCATAGACCCAAGGCACACCATCACACTGCAGCTCTACCTCACGCACGATAGCCCTGGTGCCGTGACGCATACCGAGCAGACGCTCCTCACTGTAGAGCGATCTCCCCCACCCCTGGTGCAGCAGATTGACGGCAAAGCGCCCCGGACAAACACGACGCAGCTTGGCAGTTAACGAGCCCTTATCCCATAGCCAATCGACCAGGCCATCCGGAACGGCTGAATGGCGCAAACGACCACACACGACCCAGGTCGGTTCGACTTTTGAGAGAGGCAGTACTTCAAGACTCAACAGAACACCCGTTAACAAAAGGGGGGATTATCGCATAAGCAGCCCTTAAATGTGATGACCACAAAACAACCCTGAATGTTGACAGGCCCCAGGCCAACATTAAGCGTTGATATAAGCTTGCTTATGCCCGACCCAACGCGCAATGAGTGGGGCAACCCGCTCCGGGTGCTGATTGAGGATGGTTTCAGCGGCATCGTGAATTGCCGGCAGCATGGGCTGATCGCGCATCACATCAGCAATGCGAAACTGCATCTCCCCTGTCTGGCGAGTACCCAGCACCTCTCCCGGCCCGCGCAGCTCCAAGTCCTTTTGCGCAATGACGAAGCCGTCGTTAGTCTCGCGCATCACCCGCAGGCGCTGAGAGGCGTTGTGTGAGAGCGGCGGCTTATACATCAGCACACAGTGGCTCTCTACAGCGCCACGCCCCACCCGACCACGCAACTGATGGAGCTGGGCCAAACCCAGACGTTCGGGGTTCTCGATAATCATCAAGCTGGCATTAGGCACATCAACGCCTACCTCAATCACCGTAGTCGCCACCAGCAGATCCAGCTCACCCGCCTTGAAGGCGGCCATCACCTGCTCTTTATCACCGCTCTTCATACGACCGTGCACCAGACCGACCGACAACATCGGCAACGCTTCCGTCAACTGTTCCGCCGTATCCTCAGCCGCCTGACACTGAAGCGCTTCAGACTCCTCGATCAGCGTACAGACCCAGTAGGCCTGCCGGCCATCACCACAAGCCACCCGCACCCGCTCAATTACCTGATCGCGTCGCCCATCCGCTACAGCCACTGTGGTAACTGGTGTCCGCCCGGGTGGCAGTTCATCAATCACTGAGAGATCAAGATCGGCGTAGGCGGTCATCGCCAGTGTCCGTGGAATCGGCGTGGCTGTCATAATCAACTGATGGGGAGTGCTCCCCTGCCCAGCCCCTTTCTCACGTAGCGCAAGACGCTGGTGCACGCCAAAACGGTGCTGTTCATCGATCACCACCAGGCCGAGCGAATGAAACAGCACATCATCCTGAAACAGTGCATGGGTGCCGATCACCACCTGGATATCGCCACTGGCTAAGCTATCCAAAAATCCTGTCCGCACCTTACCTTTGTGGCGCCCGGCCAACCAGCCGACAGTCACCTTCAAAGGCTCCAGCCAACTCAATAGATTGCGGTAGTGCTGCTCAGCCAACAGCTCGGTGGGCGCCATCAGCACCACTTGGTGACCCGATTCGATAGCCTGCAGAGCAGCCATCGCTGCAACAATGGTCTTGCCTGAGCCCACGTCCCCCTGCACCAACCGCATCATGGGATAGCCGAGTTCGATATCTGCGGCAATTTCAGACACCACCCGCTGCTGCGCCTGGGTGAGCTGAAACGGCAGGGCATCGAGTAGTTGACGACGCAGCTTGCCGTCTCCACTCAACATTGGCGCTTCGATGCGGCGTTGACGCTGGCGCAACTGCTGCAAACTGAGTTGATGGGACAACAGCTCCTCAAACGCGAGGCGACGCTGGGTGGCATGCCTGCCCTCTTCCAGTTCGCTGAGCGACGCCTCCGTCGGCGGGCGGTGCAGATAGGCGATCGCCTCATAGAGATTGGGAAACTGGTAACGCTTCAGAAGAGATTCGGGAAGCCATTCAGGTAGGGCGTCGGACTGCTGCTGAAACAGTGTCAGCGCCGCCGAGGTAATATTTCGCCAAGAGAGCTGATGCATCCCCTCCGTCGTCGGATAAATCGGCGTCAGCCGCTCCTCGAGACCCGGGTCATCACTAGCACCAACCTGCTGGTACTCCGGATGTACCATCTCGTAACTGGCAGGCCCATTACGCACTTCGCCATAGCAGCGCAATCGAACGCCGGGCTTAAATCCATCTTGTTGGGCGCGGCTGAAATGAAAAAGCCGAAGAGTGATAGAGCCGCTCAGATCGCTCAGGTAGACCAACAGCGAACGGCGACGGCCAAAGCGCACCTCTGAACGCTGCACCTCACCCTCGATCACGGCATGATCACCAGGACGCAGACGCCCTATCGGTATCAGACGAGTACGATCCTCATACCGCAGTGGCAGGTGAAACAGCACATCCTGCACCGTCTGGACACCGATGCGCGCCAGCCGCTCTGCATTCTTCGGCCCAACCCCTTTCAAGCGGGTCACCGGCAGTTGATCCAAACCCTGTTTTACTTTCTGCTGTTTCACTCTATTTGGGTCGCTTGGATGGCAAAATCCCTCGCCACTCCACCTTTAAATTAAGAATCAAAATGTTAGCGGGTTTTCATGATAAATAGATTGCAGCAATAATCCTATCGCATTGTGCAAAGTAATTTTTTGCAGTTACCCACAGAACCTGTGGATAACTCTGTGAAAAACCTATTTGGATTGCTCGGAAGACCGCTATTTACCAACGTTTTCATTAAATTGTCAAAAAAACAGACAAGCCACTAAAATATTAAAAATCAAAGAGTTATAGATTTAAAACTTTTTCGCAGCAAACTATTGACACAGTTTTCTATCTCGAGTAATACATGTTGAAAAATGTGTATAACCCACAAAAACAGTCATAAAAATTTACCAAAAAGCAGACAATTTTGTGATATCACGCTTGGACAGTACCGGAACCATCTGGAACAATAGCGCTCCATTGGATAATCTGATATTTCCCAGAGGTTTAAGAGTGAAAAAAATTGCACTGTTGATGGTGCTGCTGGCCGTTTTTTCTTTCGCCCAGGCTGAAACCCGTTATGTGACCGATCAGTTCAAGATCACCCTGCGCTCCGGGGAGAGCGCCACTCACAAAATTCTCCGCATGCTCCCCAGCGGCGAGGGCCTTCAGCTTCTGAGCACCAATAAAGAGTCCGGCTACTCTCGAGTACGCGCCCAGGATGGCAAAGTCGGTTTTGTACTGACCCGTCAGTTAATGGATATTCCCAGCGCCAGAGATCGTCTGGCAAAGGCTGAAAAACGCCTGGATGAACTACTGGAAGAGCCGGGGCGTCTCACCGCCAAGCTCGCCACCCTCCAGGAGAATCACCAGCGCCTGACCACTGAACACAAAAATCTTCAGCAGGAGAAGCAGACCCTGGAGCAGGAGTTGCAGAGCATCAACCGCACCGCGGCCAACGCCATTCGTATCTCCAACGAGCGTAATGAACTGCGCAAGCAGCTCGCTGCTCTGACCCGTCAGGCAGAAGACCTGAAACAGGAGAACCGCGAACTGAAAAACGACAGCGCCCAGAAGTGGTTTTTGATTGGAGCGGGTGTGATCATTGGCGGCATCATCCTCGGCCTGATCCTCCCCCACCTGCGCTTCCAGCGCCGCAAGAGCTCCTGGGGTAGTCTCTAGACCCTAACGGGAGAGGCGCTGCCGGTTAGCGGCGCCTCTCACGCTTGATTCTCTCCCAAGTCACACTCCAAGGGGTGTTGAGCCAGCGTATTAGGCGCTTAAAGAACCCTTCCTGTTGCGGCTCGGAAGCTTGCTCAGCAGTTTTCTCCACTATCGGTTTGGCTGCCGGATCAATATAGTCCACCGGCTGTTTGGCTCGGGGATTATCAACCTGCTCGAATGAGAAGGGCAGTTTGTCCAGACTGATCCCAGAAGCAATTGCCTTCAGATCGCGCTCCAGGCCGGCAATCACCGTGCTGAACACCTTTTTCATCTCCTCGGTGTAACCCGGCTCCTTCATCATCCGGGTTAAGTCCTCCTGCATCAGCCGCATCTGCTCGACCGCTTTCTTGCGCTGTATTTTCTCTTTTGTCTCGAGATCATCCAGACGCTCACGTATCTTCTCCACAGGCAGACTGACTGCCGGCTCAGGCACCGAGACGCCACGCTTCTGCAGCAGCATTCGCAGCGACACTGAAGTCTGCGCTCGCCGTTTAAATTCTCTCAAGAGATTTAAAGTATCGTCAGGCAGATCGATCTCATCGACCTGCTCAAGATCCATCTCTGAATAGTGAATCACCAGATCGAGATCCTGCTTGATCAGCCGCTCAAGGCGCTCAATGTAGTCCAGCACCTTGTCGGTCGACTGCCGCTTTAACTGTCCGGCAACACCTTTGAAAAAACGGCGAACATCACCCGGGAGCTTATCGGCCGGCACCCCAAGGAAAAGCACCGCCTTGAGCCCCTTTTTCATCTGCTGCACCGCCCGCGCCACCGCGACCACACGCCTGAGCAGCAACCGGCGCTGCTCGATCGCTTTGAGAGAGTGGGCTTCTTGAATATTTCCGGTAACAGCTGGCATCAATAGATAGGTTGTAAAGGTAACTCCACAATCTCTGACGGCTTAAGTGAATAGTTCTTTAATGCCTATTTCTGTAAAAGCATAGAAAACGGCAAGCGCCAATCTGACAACTCGCCGTTTATCAATAAGCTGCGGGCTTTTAAGCCCACCAAATAAATTACCGCTTCAGTTGAGACAGGTCACGCACCGCACCGCGTGCGGCACTGGTGGTCAATGCCGCGTAGGCCTGTAGCGCCTGAGAGACAATCCGTTCACGATCGGTCGGTTGCCACGCCCCCTCACCTTTCGCCTCCATCGCCTGACGACGCTCGGCCAGCTCATCATCAGCCACTTTGACATTGATGGTGCGGTTGGGAATATCGATCTCGATCAGATCGCCCTCTTCAAC
The DNA here is from genome assembly GCA_022360595.1 of Chromatiales bacterium. GTDB lineage: Bacteria > Pseudomonadota > Gammaproteobacteria > Chromatiales > Chromatiaceae > BM503. Next base: position 10,088 of record JAKSCN010000558.1, on the reverse strand, counting down.
CAAACCGATGGTGCCGCCCTCAGCCGCCTCCGGTGAGCAGTGGCCAATAGAGAGCCCCGAGGTACCACCCGAGAAGCGGCCGTCGGTAATCAAGGCACAAGCCTTACCCAGCCCCTTTGACTTGAGGTAACTGGTCGGATAGAGCATCTCCTGCATACCCGGGCCACCTTTCGGCCCTTCGTAGCGGATCAACACCACATCACCTTCGTTAATCTGATCATCGAGAATGGCCGCTACCGCTGCATCCTGGCTTTCGTAGATACGCGCAGGGCCAGTGAACTTGAGAATTGACTCATCGACTCCGGCAGTCTTCACAATACAGCCCATTTCGGCCAGATTACCGTAAAGCACCGCCAGACCGCCATCCAGGCTGTAGGCGTTGGCCATATCACGAATACAACCGTTGGCGCGATCCACATCCAGATCCGGCCAACGGCAATTCTGACTGAACGCCTCCTGGGTTGGAATACCGGCTGGCCCCGCCAGATAGCGATTGTGTGCCTGCTCATTATCACAAATGGCGATATCCCACTGGCTGATCGCTTCACCGATGCTGGCGCTATGCACTGTACCCACATCGTTATGCAGCAGCCCGGCCCGATCCAGTTCACCCAGAATACCGATCACACCACCGGCGCGGTGCACATCTTCCATATGGTACTGCTGGGTTGAAGGGGCAACCTTGCTCAAGTGCGGCACCTTACGTGACAGCCGATCGATATCTTCCATGGTGAAGTCCACTTTACCTTCATGAGCCGCAGCCAGCAGATGCAGGACGGTATTGGTGGAGCCACCCATGGCGATATCCAGGGACATGGCGTTCTCGAAGGCCTCAAAGGTGGCGATATTGCGCGGCAATACCGCGGCATCATCCTGCTCGTAATAACGACGGGCCAGATCCACCACCAGACGCCCCGCCTCCAAAAACAGCTCCCGACGATCAGCATGGGTAGCCAAGAGAGAACCGTTACCCGGCAGACTCAACCCCAACGCCTCGGTCAGGCAGTTCATGGAGTTGGCGGTAAACATGCCGGAGCAGGAACCGCAGGTTGGGCAGGCCGAGCGTTCGATCTGCTCCACGTCTTCATCACTTTCGTTGGGATCGGCGGCGGAGATCATGGCGTCCACCAGATCGAGCTTCACATCTTTGTCGTGCAGTCTGGTTTTACCCGCCTCCATGGGACCACCTGAGACAAAAACCACGGGAATGTTGAGGCGCAACGCCGCCATCAGCATACCGGGAGTGATCTTGTCGCAGTTGGAGATACAGACCATTGCGTCGGCGCAGTGGGCGTTGACCATATACTCGACTGAATCGGCAATGATATCGCGCGACGGCAGCGAGTAGAGCATACCGCCATGGCCCATGGCGATGCCATCGTCCACCGCAATGGTGTTGAACTCTTTGGCGACACCGCCGGCCTGTTCGATCTCGCGCGCCACCATCTGGCCCAAGTCTTTCAAGTGCACATGACCGGGGACAAACTGTGTGAAAGAGTTGACCACCGCAATAATTGGCTTCTCGAAGTCTCCGTCTTTCATACCGGTGGCACGCCACAGGGCACGGGCACCAGCCATGTTACGACCATGGGTGGTGGTACGGGAGCGGTATTGAGGCATCTATCTCTCCAAATAGTAAATCTTTATAACAATACTGGGATTATCCACAATTTAGGGTCTGTTAACACCAATTTGATTATTACTGTTGGGCCTAAAAAAGCACCAATCAAGGCACGAGGAGCGCAGTTTGGTCACTCCAAATAAGTGACGAGTAACGCCGAGTGGTGCTTTTTTAGGCTCAACCCCACTTTTCTCAACATATGGGGGGCCTTGGCAGTGATAATCAAATTGGTGTTAGCAGGCCCTAAAGCAAAAGGACATCATGGCTGATAACTGACGCGATAAATCACTCCAGCGTAGTCATCTGAGATCAGCATTGAGCCGTCCGGCATGACCAGCAGATCGACCGGTCTGCCGGAAACTCTGTGGCGGGCACCCAGCCAGCCGTCGATAAAGGGGCGATAGCTCACGGCCTTATTCCCCTCCAACTGCACCAGAGAGATGCGGTAACCGATCGGCACTGTGCGGTTCCAAGAGCCGTGCTCCGCGATAAACAACTTGCTTCGGTATGTCTCAGGAAACTGTTTTCCGGTATAGAAACGCATTCCCAAAGCGGCAACATGAGGATCGAGTTTTTGAACGGGCGCTACAAACTGATCGCAGTGCCGTTCATGGCCATATTCGGGATCGGGGATATCGCCACCATGGCAGTAGGGATAGCCGAAATGCTGACCCGAATGCGCCGCCCGATTGAGCTCATCCGGTGGCATGTCATCACCCAACCAGTCCCGGCCATTATCAGTAAACCAGAAGTCACCACTCACCGGATGCCAGTCAAAACCCACCGAGTTGCGCACACCACGGGCATACACGTGGCGTTCGCTACCATCCGTGCGCATCCGTTCGATGGTGGCGAAGCCTTCGGCATCGCAAACATTGCAGGGCGCCCCGATTGCCACATAAAGATGACCATCCGGCCCAATCCGCATATAGCGCCAACCGTGTTGGGTGTGACGTGGCAGCTTGGCGATCACCTTCGGTTCAGGTGGGTTGTTCAACCGCCGCTCAATACCGGTAAAACGCAAAATGCGATGGTTTTCCGCCACATAGAGCGCACCTTGGTGGAAAGCGATCCCATTGGGCATGCGCAGCCCTTCCGCAATCACATACCGCTTATCGGCCTGACCATCCTTGTCCTCATCCACCAGAGCGTAGACCTTGCCGAGCGAGCGCGTACCGACAAAAATCGTCCCCCGGGTACCCATCGCCATAGAGCGGGCATTCTCAATACCCTGAGCAAAATAGCTGATCTGAAAGCCCTTGGGCAGACTGAGCTTGGTGAGATTTTCCGCCCCAGACACTGCCTGTGACAGTGTCATCAAAATAACTAACAGATAGTGATATTTTCCCATTACAAAAACCTTTGGATAGCATCCTTTCCCATAATCATAGATGAGTCCCATTAAAAACTGGTGAAATAAGACTATAATCCTAATTCTGAGTATCAGCAGGTAGACAACACTATGCCGACCAAAAGCGAAAAGACCCAGAGACGCATTGTCGACGCCGCCAATCAACTATTCTATCGAAAGGGCTACAACCGAACCTCGTTCACCGATGTGGTCGAAGAGGCGGAAGTCCCGCGCGGCAATATCTACTACTACTTCAAAACCAAGGATGAGATGCTCCACGCAGTGATCAACCAGCGCCTGGACACCACCAACACCATGCTCAACGACTGGGAGAAACAGATCCCCGAGCCCTTGGATCGTCTGGTGCGCTTTGTTCAGATCATGTATGACAGCACCCCGGCACTGCTGCAATCCGGCTGTCCCATGGGATCACTCAATGTTGAGCTGGCCAAAGATCAACCGGAGCTGAAAAGCGATGCCAAAAAGCTATTCGATGTATTCCAACTCTGGCTGGCCCGCCAATTTTCCGAACTGGGCTATCCCGATGAGGCGCGTGAACTCTCCATGCAACTCCTGGCTCGTGGTCAGGGAGTTATTGTGGTCGCCCAAGTCTACCAGGACCCGGGGTTTTTAGAGCGAGGCACCAAAGATATCAACCGCTGGCTCGAAGATCTGGCCCGCTACGCCTAAACCCGAATCAAACGTTTAACCCGCGACTATCGGGGAGTCTCCTCCCCGGTTACAATCTTTAATTACCTTCTGCCCGGAACACAGCCATGACTGCTCCCTCGCTAATAGAGATGATCACCCAACTGATTGCCGCCCCGTCAGTGAGCAGCATCAGCAGCCAGTGGGATCAGAGCAACCGAGGCGTCATCGAGTTGTTGGAGCGTTGGTTGAAGGATCTGGGCTTCAAGGTCGAAGTGTTGCCGTTAGAAGGGGCGCCCGGCAAGTACAACCTCATTGCCAGCAGCGGCAGCGGGCCGGACGGACTCGTACTTTCGGGCCACACCGATACCGTTCCCTATGACCTGAACAAGTGGCAGACCGACCCTTTCACCCTTACTGAACGGGACAACCGCCTCTATGGGCTCGGCACCTCCGATATGAAGGCGTTCTTTGCCCTGGTTATCGAAGCGGTGCGCGAGTTGGATCTCAGCACCCTGAAACACCCGCTGACCATCATCGCCACCGCCGACGAAGAGACCACCATGTGCGGCGCCCAGCAACTGGTTGATCTGCAACGGCGCCTGGGCCGCCACGCCCTGATTGGTGAACCCACAGGCTTGCGTCCGATCCGTACCCACAAAGGGATCAGCATGGAGACCATTCGGGTGATCGGTCACTCCGGGCACTCCAGCAATCCCGCTTTGGGAGCAAACGCCCTGGAAGGAATGCACCAGGTGATTGGCGAGATACTCAACTGGCGCCAATCACTGCAACAGCGTTATCAAAATCCACTATTTGAAGTGGCGGTGCCCACCCTCAACCTCGGCCACATTCACGGCGGTGACAACCCCAACCGCATCTGCGCCGAGTGTGAGCTGCAGATCGACATTCGCCCGCTACCCGGCATGGATCTGAACGAGCTGCGCGGCGAGATGGCCGCACGCCTCAAACCGCTCTTCGAGCAGAGTAAACTGCGTCTGGAACTGGAGACCGCCTTCAGCGGCATTCCTGCGATGGAGACTGCGGCCGATGCAGCCATTATTAAAACAACCGAAGAGCTGACCGGACACTCTGCAGAAGCTGTCGCTTTTGGGACGGAAGGCCCCTACCTCCAGCAGATGGGCATGGAACCGGTCATCCTCGGCCCAGGTGATATTGATCAGGCCCATCAACCGGATGAATTTATCAGCATAGAGCGTTTACAACCCATGATTACAATTTTGCAGAATTTAATAAGAAAGTTATGTATGTGAGGAACAAATTTAAAAAATCTCTCGCTATCATCCCATTAAACACAGCTCTTCAAGATAGTCATCTTTAAATATTGAAGGATCAGTCAAGTACTTCCTGACAGCAAACCGCACATAATCTCTGACATTATTGAGTTCATCTCTACTTATTTTGGCTGTGCCTGAATGTGCAATCTTCGATCTAGTCCGATAGATTTTTTTTGCATCATCCGCCACCTCTTTAAGGTTTTTACGATAGTGTCGATTAAACCACTTCGCCATCCTTAATTGAAAACGGTATGACAATTCTGATACAGCCTTTGGTAAAAAAAGCATTTCAAGAATCACACTCATTTCCAAAAAACGAATAGATGTCGCCTGGCCGCTGTACGATTCTGAATACCAGAATTTTTTAATAATTGTGTTTAGTTTTTTATCAGCCTGGAGCCCTTCCAACTGCCTCACAAGAGATTTCAACTGTTTTATCTCCTTTTTTCCAAGATATAAGTAACCTTCCCCCCAATAAGGTCTGTGAATCAACGAATGCACTGAAAAAGATGAGAGCCTTATATCAGAAAAACCAATATAAGGGCCTGATTTTGTACCACATAGCAACTTCATTGCTATACCAACTAGTAATGCTTCCTCACGTTTTTGCACCTCAAGTATGAAATTCATCTGCCTTAGATGTAAATTGGCGCCTATATTGTCTCGCAAATGAAGAGCCCAAAAATACCAAGGAGAACTATCAGAATAACCACTCCAACTTATTACATGCCCAGACTCATTTACAATAATCTCTTCCACACCTATTAACTCCCTATTCTTCTTTATATCAATTCTGGATAGGGATATAGAGTCAGTAATCTTAATGGTTTTTCTATTGCAGGTAATGATAAGAGGAAAATAGAGTGTAGACATCTAATGCGCTTCCCTTTTCTTTCGAAATCAACGTAGTAAATTAAGAAAACTATTCAACGGCTATATCTTGCAACACTTTTGGTATTTGGAGCAGTGCGCCTGAGTTTAGATTGTTACGCGCATACCAACCGGCACGCATCTCCAGAGCATAACGTGCGGGAGCCTCTGACTGATGAATCGTTTCACCACCATCAACGGCCATGGTATGCACGTTGATCAAACGTCCCTGCCGGTCAAAAAAACCGACATCCAGCGGAATAGAGACATTGAGCATCCACATCTTCAGCACCTGATCCTGGGGAAAGATGAATAGCATGCCGCTGTTTTCCAGCAACGCTTCCCGATGCATCAGACCTATTGACCGACTCTCATAGTTGGCGGCTATCTCAACCAGCGCATCGCTCTTGCCCACTTTGATCGGGTGCAACTGGGGCTGATCACAACCGAAAAGGATCAGGCTCAGCAGCAAAATGGCCCATTTGATAAACGTCAGTTGCATCTTCCGGGAATTAGCCTTAAAACTAGCGATTATACATGGGGAACCCACCGATCACTGACAGGCAATATCAACAGGACACCAGCGTGGCGAGAACAAACAAAAAAGAGAACAACCCTTTTGTCGACTGGTTCCGCAGTTCGTCACCCTATATCCATGCCCATCGGGGCAAGACGATGGTGATTGTCTTTGGCGGCGAGGCCGTTGAGGATGACAACTTCGCCAATCTGATTCATGACATCGCACTGCTGCACGCTTTGGGTATCCGTCTGGTACTGGTGCCTGGGGCACGTCCCCAGATCGAAGAGCGGCTCAATCTGCGTGCCGCCGAGATGCAGTATATCAACGGTCTGCGTGTGACTGACGATACCGCTTTGCGTTGTGTGAAAGAGGCCGCAGGTGCTGTGCGGGTGGAGATTGAAGCGCTGCTCTCCACCGGGCTGGCCAACTCACCGATGGCGGGCGCGAAGATTCGGGTCGCTTCGGGCAACTTTGTCACCGCCCGCCCGATTGGTGTGAAAAACGGCATCGACTACGGCCATACCGGTCAGGTACGGCGCATCGATGCTGAAGCAATCTGCAAGGCGTTGGAATCGCATGCCATCGCACTCATTCCCCCACTCGGTTATTCACCTACCGGCGAAGTGTTTAATCTCAGTGCCGCCGAGGTTGCGGGTGCGATAGCTACTGCACTGGGAGCCGATAAGCTGATCATGCTGATTGAAGGCCGGGGGCTGACCGATTCACGCAACCGGCTGCTGACCAACGTCATCCCACGTGAAGTGGAGGCGGTCCTACAGCGGCGCAAAACCATTCCTGAAGAGCTGACCCAGAATCTGACCATGGCGGTAGAGGCGTGCAGACGCGGCGTTAAGCGCATTCATCTATTGGGTCGCCAAATCGACGGCGTGCTGCTGCAAGAGCTGTTCACCCGCTCCGGGGTCGGCACCATGCTCACGGCCGAACACTATGAGGAGATCCGCACAGCCACCATCGATGATGTCGGCGGCATTCTGGAGCTGCTCACACCACTGGAAGAGCAAGGCACACTGGTGCGCCGCTCCCGGGAGCTGCTGGAGACCGAGATCAACCGTTTCACCGTCGTCGAGCTGGATGGGATGATCATCGGCTGCGCAGCCCTCTACTGCTATGAAAATGAAGAGATGGCCGAGCTGGCCGGCGTCTCCGTGCACCCCGATTATCGCAACGGTGGCCGTGGCGACTCACTGCTCAGGCATATGGAAGAGCAGGCTAAAGCGTGCGGTATTGGCAAGCTGTTTGTACTCACCACCGAAACCGCCCACTGGTTCCGGGAACGCGGCTTTGTCGCCTCAGATGTAAAATCACTGCCGGTTAAAAAGCGCGAACTCTATAACTATCAACGCAAATCCAAGGTGTTTATCAAGCCGCTCTGATTTTCCACAAGCTGAAATGAACTTTCAGCTTGGTTTCAGTTTGCCTGTTTAAAGTTGTATCCAGATGAAACATTAATCTGGATACAACACTATGACCAACACTACATCCGAACAGACAAAGGTCTGGGATATCGCTGTCCGGTTCTTTCACTGGAGTCTGGTAGCCGCCTTCGCCATTTCCTATATCACAGAAGATGAGTGGCTCACGCTGCACACCAATAGCGGCTACTTCATCGCTGCGCTGCTGATTTTCCGCATCCTGTGGGGATTTATCGGAAGCCGACACGCCCGCTTCCGCGACTTTGTCTACTCCCCAAGCGCCATTATCGACTACCTGCGCAAAAGCCTGCGTTTTCAATCCCCGCGCTACCTGGGGCACAACCCCGCCGGCGGCGCCATGGTGGTGGTGATGTTACTGATGTTAAGCATCACAGTAACCAGCGGTATTGCACTGCTTGGCGCCAGTGAATATGCCGGGCCCATGGCAGGCCTGTTTCAGGGCGAAGCTGCGGAACTGCTTGAAGAGGTTCATGAGGTTAGCGCCAATCTGATGTTACTACTCATCGCCCTGCATCTGGGTGGCGTGCTGTTCAGCAGCCTTGCACACCAGGAGAACCTGGTGAAGGCGATGATCACCGGTCTAAAAAGGAGCAACCACCAATGACACACGCACTACTGAAACCGACCACGCTGGCGTTGGCCCTTTTCAGCGCCAGTTTACCGCTCTATGCCGATGCAGTAACCGATCTGCAAGCAAAATACGCCGTAGACAGCACTCAGGCATTCAGCACCGAAACAGGCCAAAAACTCTGGAATAAACGCTACCAGAACAAAGACGGGAAAGAGCGCTCATGCGCAAGCTGTCACGGCGACAAACTGACATTAACAGGTAAGCATGCAAAGACCGGAAAATTGATAAAGCCGATGGCTCCATCGGTCAATCCACAACGCCTGAGCAGCATCAAAAAGATCGAAAAGTGGTTCAAACGCAACTGCAAATGGACCTTGGGGCGTGAATGTACAGCCCAGGAGAAGGGCCACATGCTCAGCTACTTAACCAACCTTTAAGGAGCAGGAAAATGAACAAAGCAAGCCTTCTGATTATTACCGGCCTGGTTGTTGGCGGGTTAGCCACCACCCTCTGGGCTGATTCTGACGACGATAAATACGAGCACGGTTTTTTTGCCCGCTTGTTCGATAGGGAGCATGAATCAAGAGAAGCGAGCTATCTCAACAACCCGCAATACTCCCTCTACAAAACGGAGTGCGGCGATTGTCATATGGCCTATCCACCCAATATGCTCCCTAAGCCATCCTGGCAGGCGATGATGGCCTCATTGGAGAATCACTTCGGCGACAACGCCGAGCTGGATCAGGAGAGTGCCGCTGCCATCAGCGCTTTTCTGGAGACAAATTCAGCGGGCCCAAAACAGGGCGAATACAGCCGCAAAGTCTGGCGCTCCACCCAAGAGGTTGCACAACCCGGGAGAATTACCGACACTGGATACTTCCGTGCCAAACACCATGAGATTCGCCCAAACATGGTACTCAACAACCCTGACATCGGCAGTTTCAGTCGCTGCGACGCCTGCCATAGCAGCGCAGAACAGGGCGACTTCGAGGAAGACGATGTCAGAATACCGGGCTATGGCCGCTGGGATGACTGATGATCCGCGCTAGTTTGATCCTATCTACACTCCTGCTGCTCGGTCTGCTGGCCGGCACTATTCTGGCCGATCAGCACAGTGAGGTGCTGCGCCTGCGCCAACAAGAGCAGATCCTGCCGTTGGAGCAGATCCTGCAACGCCTGCAGCTGAAACCTTCTGAACGCCTGTTGGAAGTGGAGTACGAATTTGAAGATGGTCGGCACATCTATGAGATCGAGTACATCACCTCGGAGGGCTATATCCTGGAGGTTGAGGTGGACGCCAAAACCGGCAAAGTTTTAAAAACGGAAAGGGAGTGAGATGCGTCTGCTACTCGTCGAGGATGATACAGAACTAAGCGAACGCCTGCGCGCCAGTTTGACCCGGGAAGGTTACGCCGTTGACCTGGTGGACAATGGCGAGGACGGCTGTTTTGCCGGGGAGACCGAGGCGTACGATTGCATTATTCTCGACCTTGGTCTGCCCCGCATGAACGGGCTGGATGTACTCAAACAGTGGCGCAAACAGCGGCGCACCATGCCGGTGCTGATCCTCACCGCCCGCGACCAGTGGAGCGAGAAGGTGGCCGGCTTCGATGCCGGCGCCGATGATTATGTCGCAAAACCCTTCCACATGGAGGAGGTGCTGGCGCGTGTGCGTGCGCTGGTGCGCCGCGCCGCCGGCCACGCCACCGCCGAGATCACCTGCGGAACGGTGCGCCTCGACACCCGCGCCTCGCG
>JAKSCN010000679.1 GCA_022360595.1 Chromatiales bacterium | reverse complement strand
TTTTGGCTTTATCCATTTAATCAACACTATCCAGTTTTTGCGCATTATAGCCCAAATTAACGATAGATAACCCAGCTTGTCGGCTGTCAAACGGGTAAATATTCATGCCAATTGCAACCTACCGTCAAGCACACCATTTTTGTACCCACACAATACAACAAATTTTTGTTAAACAATAGGTTACTAATGTATCCATGCCATCCTCCTAAGGTCTTGGATATCTCTCTGCCAACCGTTTTCATGAAACATATTGTTTTTACACAAACAAATGTTCTATTTTTGTTCTCTATATGCTAGATTAAGAACCAAAGGAGAACAAAGATATTGGAAAGGAGCTTCCCCATAGAGTCAATAAGTAATAGAGGTTGAGTTTATGCACACTAACTATGTTATGCGTGATCAAGTACGCAATTTGATTCCCAATATTATGAAATACGATGTCACGCGCGAGCACCGCAAGGTTGAAACCCGCTTACACTTATTAGCCGTTGCTGTAGTAACTGGCGTGTATCTGCTGGCTGTAGTGATATCAGGCTGATGAGTCCAAACCAAACAGTTCAAACATCACCCTGGCCTTATGATAAGTCTCCTGATATTCAGCTGCGCAGGTGGAGTCAGCAACAATACCTCCACCAGCTGAATAGCTGAGCAGGCCCTCTTTATATAGAAAGGTGCGAATAGCAATATTGCTATCCATATTGCCATCATAGCCAATGTAACCGATACAGCCGCAATAAATACCACGTCTATGAGGCTCGAGCTCTTCGATAATTTCCATCGCTCGCAACTTTGGCGCTCCAGTGATAGAACCGCCGGGAAAAGCTGAACGCAGTAACGATAGCGCATCTTCCTCATCAGCCAATATACCTTTGATAGTACTGACAAGATGATGCACCGAAGGAAATGACTCCACGTCAAACAGCTTTGTCACCTCAATCGAGCCAGGCACACAAACTTTACCCAGATCATTGCGCAGCAGATCAACAATCATCAGGTTCTCTGCCCTATCTTTCCGGCTCTGCTCCAGCTTTCGCTTCAATACGGCATCCAGTTGCTGATCCTGAGAACGCGGAGCTGTACCCTTGATCGGCTTGGTCTCTACCCTATTTCCATTGAGGCAGAGAAAACGCTCCGGTGAGCAGCTCATAATCTGCTGCTCAGGGAAATTTAAATAGGCACTGAAAGGGGCCGGGTTAAACTCTCGCAACCTACAATAGAGCCCCCAGGCATCTGCTTCACACTGCAACTGAAAGCGTTGTGCCAGATTCACCTGATAGCAGTCACCTTCAGTAATGTAATGCTGAATGGCATTGAAGGCCGCCTGATACTCCTCTTCACTCATATTTGATTGCATGGGTCCCTGAGTAGCAATCTGTAGCGGTTTATCCAATAGGACGGGATTAGAGAACAGTTCAACTAGATCTCCCCACTGAGCGTGGGTTACCGGGTACCTCAACGCACTGACTAAAGTGGTTTTTTGCTGATCGTGGTCGATAATAAGCGCCCAATCATAGATCCCCACCATCATGTCAGGCAGTGTCTGATCATTTTCAGCGATACTGGGAAATCGCTCTATACGACGCCCCAAGTCGTAGCCAAAGTAGCCTATTGCGCCACCAATAAAAGGATACGTCGTTTGGTTGTCAATCGAGTCCCCTAACAGCCCCCGGGTCAGACTGAAAGGATCTTTGGCAGTTTGCTTAACAACACCCTGAATAGCGAACTCACTTTGATCTCCCCGGGTGACGACTGTAGCAACCGGATCAGCGACAACAATATCGTAGCGCCCAAATTCAGAATAAGCCCGACAGCTATCCAGATAAAGAGTCCAAGGCTTCCCAGCCAAAGCATTTACATAGACAGCACTATTCTGATGGTAGGGTATATCCTGCTGCAGAATGTTGCTCATGATCATTCAAGGGATAGACGGCCAGAACGGCCTGTGAGATCTCGGTGATCAGGAAGATCTAAGTATAGATATATAGAGAGAATTTCGCCGTTTAAAACTCAGCAAAACGGCGAAATCACAATAACTGTACTGATTAATCAGCCATTTCCATCTGCATTTAAACCGTTGTTGACCCGGTCACGCAGTTCTTTGCCTGGTTTGAAATGGGGCACGTACTTGCCAGTCAGTGCTACCGATTCACCAGTTTTGGGATTACGCCCCTGACGAGGTGGGCGGTAATGTAAAGAAAAACTACCAAATCCACGAATTTCAATACGCTCACCAGATGCGAGCGCTTGACTCATCTGCTCGAGCATACACTTAACCGCCAGCTCTATATCTCTATAGGCAAGGTGGCTCTGCTCTTTAGCGATGACGTCAATCAACTCAGATTTTGTCATTCTTTTATTTACTCCGCTAATTAGCTGGGGCCATAAATGACCCCAGCAGCACGCTCTATATCAGGCTACGTAATTATTCGCCCTGTCCCATCTGCTCTTTGAGCACGTCACCCAAGGTGGCAGTGCCGGCAGCGCCTCGGGAGTAAGACTTGATTGCAGCTTGCTCTTCATCAGCGTCCTTCGCTTTGATGGAGAGCGAGATAGTGCGGTTCTTACGATCGACACCAGTAAACTTGGCTTCAATCTCTTCACCCTCTTTCAGGATTGAGCGGGCATCTTCAACACGCTCGCGAGAGATCTCGGAAGCACGCAGATAACCTTCAACAGACTCATCCAGAGTGATCACAGCACCTTTAGCGTCAACCTCTTTGACAGTACCTTTCACCAAGCTGCCTTTGCTATTGGCCGCCAGGTATGCGGAGAAAGGATCTTTGTCAAGCTGCTTGACACCCAGGGAGATACGTTCGCGTTCAGGATCGACAGACAGTACAACAGTCTCCAACTCCTGACCTTTCTTGTAGTTGCGAACTGACTCTTCGCCCGCCTCTTCCCAAGAGATATCAGAGAGGTGAACCAGACCGTCAATACCACCGTCCAGACCGATAAAAATACCAAAATCGGTGATCGATTTGATCTTACCGGAGACGTGATCACCCTTCTTGTGGTTCTCAGCGAACTCTTCCCAAGGATTGGGCTGGCACTGCTTCATGCCGAGAGAGATACGACGACGCTCTTCATCGATATCCAGAACCATAACTTCAACTTCATCACCGAGCTGAACCAGCTTGGATGGGTGGATATTTTTGTTGGTCCAATCCATTTCAGAGACGTGAACCAGGCCTTCCACACCCTCTTCGATCTCGACGAAGCAGCCGTAGTCAGCCAAGTTGGTAATGTTACCGAACAGGCGGGTGCCTTCTGGGTAACGACGCATCAGGTTGACCCATGGATCATCACCCATCTGCTTCAGACCCAGAGAAACGCGCTGCTTCTCACGGTCGAACTTAAGAACCTTAACCTGGATTTCATCACCAATTTCAACGACCTCAGAAGGATGCTTAACACGCTTCCATGCCATATCGGTGATGTGCAACAGACCATCAATACCACCCAGATCCACGAAAGCACCGTAGTCTGTGAGGTTTTTGACAATACCTTTAACTTCCTGACCTTCCTGCAGAGACTCAAGCAGCTGCTCGCGTTCTGCGCTGTACTCGGTTTCAACCACAGCACGGCGAGAAACAACAACGTTGTTGCGACGGCGATCCAGCTTGATGACCTTGAATTCAAGATCTTTGCCTTCCAGGTAAGTGGTGTCGCGAACGGGACGCACATCAACCAGTGAACCTGGCAGGAATGCACGAATTTCACCAAGCTCGACGGTGAAACCACCTTTTACCTTGCCGTTGATGCGGCCAACAACAGTCTCTTCAGCCTCAAAAGCCTTTTCCAGAACCTGCCACGCCTGATGACGTTTGGCTTTTTCGCGAGACAGACGAGTCGCACCGAAACCGTCTTCTACGGTATCCAGCGCTACTTCAACCTGATCTCCAACGGCGACTTCAACCTCACCGTCCATATTCAAAAACTGGCTTTTAGGGATAACACCCTCAGATTTCAATCCAGCGTTAACAATCACTGAATCGTTTGTGATATCGACTACGGTGCCGATCACGATTGCGCCTGAGCGCAGTTGAGTATTCGCAATACTCTCTTCAAAAAGTTCCGCAAAGCTTTCGGTCATGAGAAAAAATCCTGGATCGACTCCGTCGATCCTTGGAACAGCAAGCTGTCCCATTGGTTAAAGTTAAAAAAATAGCCCTCGTAAAAGGGCCGCCTATACTTCCAAATCCGGAAAGGTACACTGTACCTGCTCCAAAACTGTCGCCAGCACCTCCTCAATGCTGAGGCCTGTCGAATCGACCACCAACGCACCGTCCGGTGCTTTCAGCGGCGCCACACTGCGATTCCGATCACGTTGATCACGCTCTTCGATCTCTGCAACGAGACCGGCAAGACTAACATCTAATCCTTTTTCTTTCAACTGCTTATAGCGTCGTTGGGCACGTTCTTCAGCACTGGCATCAAGGAAAATTTTCACCTCCGCCTGAGGGAACACCACACTCCCCATGTCACGACCATCGGCAATCAACCCCGGCTCCCGAGCATAATCGTGCTGCCACTGCAGCAGAGCCTCACGAACCGCAGGTATAGCCGCCACTTTGGAGGCATTGTTACCTGCAGTTTCAGTTCGGATGGCTATACTGACATCCTCCCCTTCCAACATGACGCCGGCCGGAGAAAACTCAACATCCATATTTCTTCCCAATTCTGCGATTTTATTGCCTTTTTCAAAGCCAATACCTGCGCGATCAACAATCAAACCCACAAGACGATAGAGCGCACCACTATCCAGGCAGTGCCAACCTAACCGCTCTGCCAAAAGAGCAGCTATTGTGCCTTTCCCGGACCCACTCGGCCCGTCGATAGTAACCACTCGTGTCATTATTGCGTCTCTTCCATGCTTGAAATGGTAAGACCCACCTTCCTCGCAAATTCCACGAAACCAGGAAAAGAGGTATCCACGTTGGCGCAGTCATCTATTGTAATAGTAGCTTGGGCACACAGCGCCGCCATAGAAAATGACATGGCAATGCGGTGATCCCCTTCACTATTTACCCGTCCACCTTGCAGAGTACCGCCTTGGATACGAATACCATCTGGCGTTGGTTTAGCCGATATCCCCAGCACCTGCAGGCCATCCGCCATCACCTGAATACGGTCACTCTCCTTTACACGTAGCTCTTCCGCACCGGTTAAAACTGTTTCACCTTCGGCACAGGCGGCTGCAATAAACAGCGCTGGGAATTCATCGATGGCCAGCGGCACCTGATCTTCCGGGATCACAATACCTTTGAGTTTAGCCGAACGTACCCGCAGATCAGCAACGGGCTCTCCCCCCACGTCTCGTCGGTTTGAGACCTCAATATCAGCGCCCATTTGCCTTAAGATAGTAATTACACCATCACGGGTCGGATTAATACCTACATGGGTCAGGGTCAGATCCGACCCTTCAGCGATAGAAGCCGCCACCAAAAAGAAGGCTGCGGACGAGATATCAGCAGGCACATCCAAATCACAAGCCAGCAGCTTTCCACCGCCCTTCAGGCAGATTTTGCCACCTGTACGTTCAACCTGATAACCGAACCCCTGGAGCATCCGCTCAGTGTGATCGCGCGTAGGCGCAGGTTCAGTCACACAGGTTTCACCTTCGGCATAGAGCCCAGCCAACAGCAACGATGATTTCACCTGCGCACTGGCGACCGGCATCTCGTAGTCGATACCCCGCAACTCTTTGACTGGCTTGAGGTGCAGCGGCGCTGTACCACTCTCAGTACTCTCAATCTGCGCCCCCATTTCGGCTAACGGCGCAGTGACCCGACGCATAGGGCGACTGGAGAGAGAGCTGTCCCCGATCAAAGTGAGATCCAACCCCTGACCAGCCAAAAACCCAGAAAGCAAGCGCATCGAAGTACCCGAGTTCCCCAAATCCAAGGGTTGATCCGGTTGCTTCAACCCATGCATTCCCACGCCATGGATAGTCACCTTCCCATTCTCAGGTCCAGTGATCCTCACCCCCATCTGGCGGAAAGCGTTAAGGGTTGCCAATGCATCCTCACCTTCGAGAAAACCTTGAACCTCTGTGACACCTTCGGCCAGTGATCCCAACATAATAGAACGGTGGGAAATGGATTTATCACCCGGTACACGAACAGTACCAACAAGTTTGCCCCCGGGTTTCACAGTAAAAACAATATTGGTTTCGGAACTCAAATCTAACCCCGCAATCAGTGCGCTTTTATTCTATTTTGAAAAGCTCGACAGCTTAGCGGTTCAACTGAAATATGTAAATAGAAACCACATGCAGAAACAATAGGTTATATCGATATGACATGTATATAACAGCCTTGATCTCACTAAAGCCAAACCAACAATTTACTAACTATGGAAACAGCAGTAACCTGTCGCTCTGGTTCCTAATCCAATTCAGCAGCTCAATACAGCACACCCAAACAAGTGAGTTCAGATATGCCCGAAAACTTCCATGCCAGCGCCTGTCCACATGACTGCCCTTCGGCCTGCTCATTAGAGATCGAACGCATTGATGACTACACTATTGGCAAAGTCCGTGGTGCCCGCGATAACAGCTATACCTTGGGAACTATCTGCGCCAAGGTCTCTCGTTATGCCGAACGCGTCCATCACCCTGATCGACTCACCCAGCCACTAAAAAGAGTTGGTCCCAAAGGGAGCGGCGAATTTACCCCTATCACCTGGAATCAGGCATTAGACGAGGTTGCAACAAAGTTCATTGAGCTGGCCGACCAATACGGCCCAGAATCGATCTGGCCTTATTACTACGGTGGCACTATGGGACAGCTACAGCGCGACGGCATCAACCGATTACGTCATGTCATGGGCTACTCCCGACAAAAAAACACTATCTGCACTGGCCTGGGCTATGCTGGCTGGATGGCGGGCACGGGTGCCCTCTGGGGAACAGATCCTCGCGAGATAGCCGACAGTGACCTGATCGTTATTTGGGGCTGTAACGCGGTTGCAACCCAAGTCAATGTGATGAGCCACACCGCCAAGGCCAAAAAACAGCAGAATGCCACACTGGTGGTGGTCGATCCCTATCGCACAAAAACTGCTGAAAAAGCCGATATACACTTAATGTTACAACCCGGTACAGACGGCGCTCTCGCTTGTGCGGTCATGCATGTACTCTTTTACGAAGATCTTGCTGACTGGAATTACCTGAAACAATACACAGACAA
>JAKSCN010000490.1 GCA_022360595.1 Chromatiales bacterium | reverse complement strand
TCTTACGGGAGAACGGCAAGAATTATGTCACAGAAACTTCAAGCGGGCGTGGAGATGCCGATTTCGGCGCCCAGTCCATACTCGAATCCGTCGGCAAAACGGGTTGAGGCGTTGACCATCACCGAGCTGGAGTCCACCTCTGTGAGGAAACGCCGGGCCCGGGTCACATTCTCACTCACGATGCTTTCGGTGTGCTGAGAGCTATGAGTGTTGATGTGATCGATCGCCTCATCCAGTCCTGCCACCACTTTGACGGAGAGGATGGGGGCGAGATATTCGGTATCCCAATCCTCGTCGGTGGCGGTAACACAGTTGTCTATGATGGCGCAGGTACGCTTGCAACCGCGCAGCTCGACACCCTTTTCAGTGTAGGCGGCGGCCAGCTTGGGGAGCATGCTGGCGGCAATATTTTCAGCGACCAGCAGTGTCTCTAGTGTGTTGCACGTGCCGTAGCGCTGCGTCTTGGCGTTAAGGGCGATATCGAAAGCCTTCTGTTCATCCGCCTGGTCATCAATATAGACGTGGCAGATACCGTCCAGATGCTTGATCACCGGCACCCGGGCATTGTTGCTGATGCGCTCGATCAGCCCTTTCCCGCCACGCGGAATGATGACATCGATGTAATCCGGCATGGTGATCATCGTGCCAACCGCCTCACGATCGGTGGTGGCTACCACCTGCACCGCAGTAGCGGGCAGTTCAGCCTGTTCCAGCCCTTGCTGAATGCACTGGGCAATCGCCTGATTGGAGTGAAAAGCCTCAGAGCCGCCGCGCAGGACGGTGGCGTTGCCTGACTTCAAACAAAGTGCAGCCGCGTCGGCGGTGACATTGGGGCGCGATTCGTAAATGATGCCAACCACTCCCAGTGGCACACGCATTCGGCCCACTTGAATGCCAGTGGGGCGGTAGTTCATGTCGAAGATCTCGCCGATGGGGTCGGGTAGTGCGGTGATCTGACGCAACCCCTCAATCATGCTGTCGATGCGAGCTGGGGTCAGTTCGAGACGATCCAGTAGTGCGGCGTCCAGTCCTTTGGCGGCGCCGGCCTCCATATCTTTCTGGTTTGCCTCCTGCAGGGCGGGGCGGCTGTTGTCGAGCTGTTCGGCAATAGCGTTTAACGCGGCGTTCTTGGCGCCGGTACTGGCGCTGGCCAGTGCGCGTGATGCCTGACGGGCCGCACGGCCCACCTCCTGCATATAGGCGGCGATGTCTGTGATCTGTTCTGACATGATGTTGATCCGGTCCTATGTTGACTACTGACACTCCCAATCTGAGAGTGCTCCCTCTCTGGCCAGGCCTGATCCCAACCGAGGGCAATTTCTAAGTGTACGATGAGTTTGGCTATTACCGCAAAGGCGGCGGGAATTGGGCGATGGGTGGGGTGCCCGACATACGGCTGGTGATCTCTTGCAGCAGCAGCCAGGGGTCGGTGCGGTGTTGGCCTTTGATGGCGCGATCCGCTTGACTGCAGAGCTGCAGCAGATTGCGCCAGCCGGCGGCTGAAACCCGCTGCAGGCCACCCGCTACCAGCGGTTTGCGTTTGTCCCAGATCTCCCGGCGTCTGCCAACAATCTGTTGGGGGGATTGGCCGGGGCGGAGTTCTCCGGCGAGGGAGCAGAGGGTGCGGATCTCTCGGGTCAATGCCCAGAGGATGACCGGTGCAGGTGTACCTTCGGCGCGCAGGCCGTTGAGCATCCGTAGGCTACGGCTGGTCTTACCCTGCAGGGCGCTGTCCACCAAGCCAAAGACATCGTAGCGGGCGCTGTCCGCCACCGACTCGGTGAGCTGTTCCAGTGTGATAACACTGGGGCCGTAGAGCAGCAGGAGTTTTTCGATCTCCTGGGTGGCCGCCAACAGATTGCCCTCAACACGGTCAGCGAGCATCGCTACCACGTCGTTGGCTGGGGTCAGCCCAGCCCGGCGCATGCGCTGTTCGATCCAGGGTTTGAGCCGTTCGCCCTCGACCGGCCAGACTTGTACCGTTACGCCAACTTTATCCAGCGCTTTGAACCACTTACTGTTGGTCTGGCCCTTGTCCAGCTTTGGCAAGGTGATCAGCAGCAGAATATCTTCCGGTGGCCGCGTGGCATACTCCACCAGCGCTTTGCTGCCATCGCCACCCGGTTTCCCGGAGGGGATGCGCAGATCCAGAATGCGCTGCTCGGCAAACAGCGACATGCTGTTGGCTTCGGCGGCCAGTTGGCTCCAGTCGAAGCGGTTGTCTGCATCGAGGATATCGCGTCCACTGAAGCCGCGTTCACGTGCCTTTTGGCGCACCGCGTCGGCCGCTTCACCCAATTGCAGCGGTTCGTCGCCACTGATCAGATAGATCGGTTTTAGCTCACGATCGAGGTATTGCTGGAGTTGGTCGACTCTGGCACGCATGGTACGGGGCTATTTGAGCTGCGCCTGCAGGCGGCGAATCAGACGGTAGGCCAGATCGCGCTGCATATCCTGGCGTAGAAAGGCCTCCTCTTGCTGCTTGCCCAAGACCTCCTCTTCGGTGTTGATATAGGCGCGGGTGACGCCTATGGCCTGAGGCGTCAGGCGCTGTTTGCCGCTCTGCTTCTCAATCAGCTCAAAGCGAACCGACTCATGCAGCTCATACTCGGCCACCTTGCCGTTGTTGTCGACTGAGAGCACCCGGCGGTGAGAGCGGTAGTCGCTCAGTCGCAGAACACTCGCAGCCTGCTTGAAGTCAGCGCTCACCGCCACCTGGCTGTCGAGCAACAGTTGCCTCAGCTCACGCCCTATGGGGGAGTTTGGAGCAACCCCTTGAATGTGGACGGGGCTGATAGAGGCAGGCAGGTCGCTGGCGCCGCGCAGTTGGAAGCCACAGCCACTGAGCAGCAGCGTGATAATCAGCAACGCTAAGGGGACGGGGTTGTAACGCATCTGTGACTCCGGCAGTCCTTTGGCTCAACTATTTGGCAACGATGTTGACTAGCTTGTTTGGCACCACAATCACCTTGCGTACCGGCGTGTCGCCGATGAAGCGTTTGACATTCTCGTCGGCCAGAGCGGTCTGTTCGATCGCCTCTTTCGGTGCATTTGCGGCGACTTGGATCTTGCTACGAATCTTGCCGTTCACCTGCACCACGTACTGGATGCTCTCCTGTACCAGGGCGTCTTCATCGGCCTGAGGCCAGTTGGCATCCAGTATGTCGTCGCCATAGCCAAGGTCACGCCAGAGGCTGTGACAGGCGTGTGGTGCGATTGGACCGAGCAGGCGCAGGACTATGCCCATGCCTTCATGCAGCAGTGCGTTGTCAGCATCGCTGTTGCCGAGTTTGTAGAGGGCGTTGACGATCTTCATGCAGGCCGAGACGACGGTGTTGAACTGCTGACGATCGTAGTCGAAGTTGGCCTGTTTGAGGGCGGCGTGGATCTCACGGCGCGCCTCTTTCTGCGGGCCATTGAGCTCGGGCAGATCGCCTGACCCTGCTCTGATCTGCTCATGCTTGTTGGCCGCCAGGGTCCAGACACGCTTGAGAAAACGCAGCGCCCCTTCGACCCCTTCGTCAGACCACTCCAGGGACTGATCCGGTGGCGCGGTGAACATGGTGTAGAGGCGCACGGTATCCGCACCGTAGCGATCCACCATATCCTGGGGATCGACCCCGTTGTTTTTGGACTTCGACATCTTCTCGATGCCGCCGATGGCTACCGGTTGGCCGTCGCTGCTCAGCTTGGCGCTGGTGACGCGACCCTTCTCGTCGCGCTCGACATCCACATCCGCCGGGTTG
>JAKSCN010000580.1 GCA_022360595.1 Chromatiales bacterium | reverse complement strand
ATGCCGAGCTGGCGGCTATCTACGATGCGCTGATGCAGGATGGCGAGCGACGCAAGCAGTTGGAGCCGATCATTCTGCAACCGCTGGTGCAGGCCGAAGAGCGGCGTAAGTGTCGCGAGGCGGTGCAGACCGCCAGCACCAAAGTGGACTTTTTCACCATGGTACGAGGGGACGACTAATGAGTAATGCGGCAGAACTGATAAGCGGGTTTGCCGATCCGGTACGTGACTCCCAACAGGTGTTTCGTCAGTTGCTGGATGCCATGTCCCGCCCCGGCACTATCGTCACCTTAGAGCCGCTGGAGGTGCTGGAACCGCTGTGCAGCGCTACCCAAGCCCTGGCGTTGGCCCTGTTTGATTACGAAACGCCGGTCTGGCTGCCGAGTGATCTGCTCGCTCAGTCGGGAGCCTGGCAGTCCATTAAGTTTCACACCGGCTGCCCGGTGACAGCCGATCCTACCCAAGCGGTTTTTGCTCTGCTGCCCGGCGTGGCGGAGTTGCCGTCGCTGGAGTGCTTCTCAATTGGTAATGAGGAGTATCCCGATCGCTCCACTACGGTGATTGTTCAGGTGGATAGTCTGACTAGCGGCAGTGGTGTCACCCTCAACGGCCCAGGCATAAAAGATCCGGTGATGCTTGATGCAACCCTGTTCAACGCTGAGTTCATTGAGCAGTGGAACCGCAACCATGCGCTTTTTCCATTGGGTGTCGATCTGCTGCTCACTTGCGGCGATCAATTGGCGGCACTGCCGCGTACCGTGAAACTGGCTTAGGAGGGAGTATATGTACGTTGCAGTTAAAGGTGGCGAGCAGGCGATAGAGAACTCCCAAAAGTTACTCCAGGAGAAGCGTCGTGGTGACACCGCGGTTGCCGATCTGAGTTTGGTGCAGATTAAAGAGCAGTTGGGCCTGGCTGTTGATCGAGTGATGGCCGAGGGTTCCCTCTACAACCCCGATCTGGCAGCACTGGCGATCAAACAGGCCCAGGGGGATCTGGTTGAGGCGATCTTTCTGCTACGCGCCTACCGCACCACGTTGCCCCGTTTTGGCACAACCGATCCGGTAAATACCGGGCGAATGCGCATTCAGCGCCGCATCTCCTCCACCTTCAAGGACCTTCCCGGTGGTCAGGTGTTAGGGCCAACCTACGACTACACCCATCGTCTGCTCGATTTCACCTTGGCGGCCGAGTCTGGTGAGCCAAAGGTTGAAGATGCAGATGAGAACAACCAACCCGTTGAAGAAACACCTATGCCGCGGGTGGTCGAGCTACTCAACAGTGAGGGACTGATCGAGACCGAAGTCAATCCTACAGAGCAGGGTGGCGTGGCTGATCTGACCCGTGAGCCGATGGTGCTGCCTGCGGATCGTGATCTGCGCCTGCAGGCGCTGGCGCGGGCCGATGAAGGTTTTCTGTTGGCGCTTGGCTACTCCACCCAGCGCGGTTACGGCAATACCCACCCCTTTGCCGGTGAGATTCGAGTCGGCACCGTTGAGGTGGAGTTTGTGCCGGAAGAGCTCGGTTTCCCGGTGGTAATCGGCGAGATGGAGTTGACTGAGTGTGAAATGATTAACCAGTTTCAGGGTAGCAAGGAGAAGCCGCCCCAGTTTACCCGTGGCTACGGATTGGCTTTTGGGCACAGTGAGCGCAAGGCGATGTCGATGGCGTTGGTCGACCGCGCCCTGCGTTGTAAAGAGCTGGGTGAGACACCAGTCTCCCCGGCGCAAGATGAAGAGTTTATCCTGGCCCACGGCGATAACGTCGAGGCGTCGGGTTTCGTGCAGCATCTGAAGCTCCCCCACTATGTCGACTTCCAGT
>JAKSCN010000179.1 GCA_022360595.1 Chromatiales bacterium | reverse complement strand
TCTTACGGTATTGCCCGTGAGTTTGGCGGTGACCTTGAAGTGGTTAATCGAACGGATCGCGGAGCACAGTTTTCGCTTACGCTAAGAGCAGTTGAGGTGATAGGAGAGAGTAATGATTAATCAAATGCCGGGAAATGAAGTACGCCCTCATGTGCTGTTGATCGATGATGAATCGGCTATCCGCAAGGCGACCCGGCAATGGCTGAGTCTGGCAGGGATGAACGTGGACGATTTCTCCAATGCTCGCGACGCCTTGGAGCGGCTCGATGCCAACGCCAATCTGGTGGTGGTCTCCGATATCAAAATGCCGGGCATGGATGGTATGGAGCTGGCGCGGCGCTGTAATCTGATCGACCCGGATCTACCGGTGCTGCTGGTCACCGCCCATGGTGATGTGCGTATGGCGGTGGAGGCGATGCGTAACGGTGTCTATGACTTTATCGAAAAGCCTGTTGAGCCGGAGTTGCTGATTGACCGTATTCAGCGCGCCTGGGAGAAGCGCCAGTTGGTGATGGAGAACCGGAAGCTGAAACGTATGGTGGATCGTGGGGCCAGTCTGGAGAATCGCATTATCGGGCGTTCGCCGGTCATGGCTCAGTTGCGGCAACAGATTTTGATGCTGGCCGAGACGCCGGTGGATGTGGTGATCAATGGTGCTACCGGTACGGGCAAAGAGTTGGTGGCCCGCTCGTTGCACGAGTGGAGTCGGCGTGCTGAGCAGCCGTTTGTGGCGGTCAACTGCGGCGCAATTCCCGAGACGCTGTTTGAAAGCGAACTCTTCGGTCACGAGAAGGGTGCTTTCACCGGTGCCGGCAACAAGCGTATCGGTAAGATCGAATATGCCCAGGGTGGTACGCTGTTTCTTGATGAGATCGAGAGCATGCCTCTCAATTTCCAGATCAAACTGCTGCGCGTGCTGCAGGAACGTAAACTGGAGCGTATCGGCTCCAATCAGGAGATCGATCTCGATATCTGGGTGATTGCCGCCACCAAAATCGATCTGCAGCAAGCTTCACTGGAAGGCGCTTTCCGTGAGGATCTCTACTACCGCTTCAATGTTGCGGAGCTGTTTATCCCCGCTCTGGCGGATCGGCGTGAAGATGCACCGCTACTGTTCGACTACTTCGCCCGCAAGGCGGCCTATCAGTTTGATCGCAACTATAGCGAACCGAGCGAAGACGACCTGACAGCACTGATGCAGTTCGACTGGCCCGGCAATGTGCGTCAACTGAAGAATATTGCCGAACGCTATGTGCTCGGCATGGCGCCGATGCGCAGTGTACGCGCCATGCTCGGACAGTCGGAAGAGCCGCCTGAAGCCGAAGAGGCCGTCCAGAGTCTGTCGGAACAGGTGCAGCAGTTTGAACGCCAAGCGATTATCCAGGCGCTACGAAAAAATAGCGCCAATGTGCAAGCGGTGATGGATGAATTGCAACTGCCCCGGCGTACCTTGAATAATAAGATGCTGCAGTATGGGATTCGCCGTAAGGACTACCTGAACTGAGTTGCTGCTTATACGGCAACGGGCGCCGCAATATGCGGATGCGGATCGTAGCCGACGATCTCAAAGTCTTCAAAGCGGTAATCGTAGATCGATGCCGGTTTGCGCTTGATTTTCAGCGTAGGCAGAGCGCGAGGTTCGCGGGCCAGTTGGGTCTGTACCTGTTCGCTGTGGTTGGCGTAGATGTGCAGGTCGCCGATGCTGATGATGATCTCGTGTGGAGTCAGATCGCACTGCTGGGCGAGCATGTGGGTCAGCAGCGCCAGTGAGGCGGTGTTGTAGGGCAGCCCCAAAAAGCTGTCCGAGCTGCGGATATAGAGCTGGGCTGAGAGTTTGTTGTTGGCAACGTAGAACTGGTAGAGGAGATGGCAAGGTGGCAGGGCCATCTTGCCGTTGGCCGCATTCTCCTGGGGGGAGACGGTCTCGTCCGGCAAGTACTCTACATTCCAGCCATGAAATAGAATACGGCGGCTGTTGGGGTTGTGCTTGAGTGTGTCGACGACGTAGTCGATCTGGTTGATGGTGTTGCCCTCTTTGGTGGGCCAGGCGGTCCACTGCTGGCCGTAGATGGGGCCAAGGTCGCCATCCTCTGTCGCCCATTCATCCCAGATGGATACCCCGTTCTCATTCAGCCAGCGGGTGTTGGTATCGCCGTTGAGGAACCAGATCAATTCATTGGCAATGCTCTTGAAGTGGAGTTTCTTGGTGGTCAGTAGTGGGAACCCCTCTTCCAGATTGTGGCGAAACTGGCGACCGAATACGGCGGTAGTGCCGGTGCCGGTGCGATCACCTTTGGTGACTCCATTCGCCATCACATCCTCAAGAAGTGCCAGATACTGTTTCATCGTTGCCCCGTTTCATGTGTCAATTTGAACCGGGGCAATCATACCATTTGTCAGGCCGCCAATCTGCCGGCAGGCACCCTGCTATTTCGCCTGTTTCTTCAAAGTGTCGATCAGGTATTTGCTGATCTTGCGGGCCTCCTCAGGGGTGATCTGTGGCATCGGCGGCATCGGGTGCTTGGCGTGGTTGCTGCCTTCGCGGATCTGTCGAACCACTTCGGTTACGGACTTTTGGGTATGCCTGTTGGGAGGGATGCCGTGGAGAAACTTGCCTTCGCCTTTTTTGCCATGGCAATCGGCGCAGAAGCTCTCAAACAGCGCTTTGCCGTCCATTTGAGCGCGGGTCTCTTCATCTGGTTCTGAACTGCAGCCAGCGACTATAAAGGCCAGCGCTATACAACCTGTTGTTACCCATTTCATTACACCCTCCCTCGGTAGTGAAAAGTCCTTTTCATAGAGTTTATCGGCAGGTTTATGCAATTTCTGTACAGATCACTGTAAACATCCCGTCACTAATCTGCCAGTCAGTTGAAATATTTGCCCGGTAACCTTTTGCGCCAACTGGTGAAAGGAGAGTGATGTGTGCTGAGTGTCGAACAGGTTCTAACTGAGAAGTACCCGGGGTTTTTTGAGCAGAAGCCGCCCATTATTACCAAACCCTTGGTGGTAGTGTTGCGGATGCTATTCCACGAGAAGGAGATCAACCGTTTTCTGGACGAGAACCAGGGGCTGAAGGGGTTGGATTTTATCGAAAAAGTGCTTGAGTACTTCGAACTCGACTACGCAGTCTCCAGTAAGGATCTGGAAAATATCCCGTCCAGTGGACGGGTGATTATTACCGCCAACCATCCGCTCGGCGCTTTGGATGCGCTGGCTCTGATTTTCATGATCAGCCGGGTGCGCAAAGATATCAAAGTAATTGCCAATGACCTGTTGATGTCGTTAACGCCGCTGCGCGATCTACTGTTGCCGGTGGACAATTTAGGTGGGGCATCGCCAAAGCAGGCGATCAAGAATATCTACGATACTCTTCAGCAGGAACAGGTTTTGGTGGTCTTTCCCGCTGGTGAAGTGTCGCGTCTGCGACCCAACGGTGTACGTGACATTCACTGGAAGCAGGGCTTTTTGCAGTTCGCCCGACGTACCGGCTCTCCGATTCTGCCGATCTACATCGATGCGAAAAACTCACCGCTGTTCTATAGCGTTTCCATGCTCTCCAAACCGTTGGCGGCTCTGCTGTTGGTGCAGGAGATGTTTAAACAGCGAGCCAATACTATCGGTTTTCGCATTGGTGAGATGATTCCCTATAAGCACCTGGATGTGCCGGGCCTGAAGCCCAAGGCAAAAGTGAAGATGGTGCGCAAGCACCTCTACCGAATCGGCAAGCGCAAGCCCGGGTTGTTTGAGACGGAGAAGAGCATTGCTCATCCGGAGTCGCGCCAGGAACTGAAACGTGAGCTGGCGGAGGGGCAACTGCTGGGGCAGACCAACGACGGTAAGCAGATTGTTCTGCTGAATTGGGCGCCTGAGTCGAGTGTCATGCGTGAGATTGGCCGCTTGCGTGAGCTGAGCTTTCGGAAGGTGGGTGAGGGTACCGGGCGCCGGCGTGATGTCGATAGCTACGACCAGTATTATCGTCACTTGATTCTCTGGGATGAGACGTCCCTTGAGGTGGTTGGCGCCTACCGTTTCGGCGATGCCGGCAGCATTCTTCAGCAGCAGGGGGTGGAGGGACTCTACACCTCCAGTCTGTTCAAGTTCGATAAGTCGTTTGAACCCTACGCCGCTTGCGGCCTGGAGCTGGGGCGCAGTTTCGTGCAGCCCAACTACTGGGGATCGCGGGCGCTGGATTATCTCTGGCAGGGGTTGGGTGCCTATCTGCGTCATCACCCTCAGGTGCGCTATCTGTTCGGGCCAGTCACTATCAGCGCCAGTTACCCGCGCCCCGCGCGGGATCTGCTGGTCTACTTTTTTCAGCACTACTTTAGTGACGCTCGGCAACTGGCCAGGTCGAAGTTGCCGTACCGGATCAACGAGAGTGGCGTGGCTGAGTGTCAGCGGGTGTTTCAAGGCGATAACTATAAAGAAGACCTACAGCGTCTGAAGCATCAACTCTCACTGTTTAATCTGACCATCCCTACCCTCTATAAGCAGTACACGGATCTATGTGAGGAGGGGGGTGTGCGGTTTCTCGACTTTGGTGTTGATCCGGATTTTGCCGGCTGCACCGATGGCTTGATTTTGGTCGATGTAAACAGCGTGAAAGCGGTGAAACGCAAGCGCTACATCGGTGGGTAGATGACAAGAACCGAAAGGGGAATATATCGTGGATATTGCCGATCTGGCCGACCGCCATATTGAAGATCAACTACTGTCAGCCCTGCATCGCGTGCAAGTGGCCAACCAATCACAATCTCACAGCTCCACTTGCGAATGTGAAGATTGTGGCGCAGAAATACCCAAGGCGCGTCAGCAGGCGGTGCCGGGTTGTACCCAGTGCGTCTCCTGTGCAGAGTATTTTGAACGCCGCCAGGCCAACTATACGCGTACCTCGCTGCTCAATAATGGGCAGAAAGTGCTCGATGACTATCTGCTTAGTATCTCCTAGGGCCTGTTGACACCCTTCAAACGCCGATCCGTTTGCTGCGCTTTAAAGCAGCAGCGATTGGCCTGTGTCATTACTAATCATCCCTTCGGAGGTGTATGATTCTTCAGCTATGGAGAAATCTACACCTTTGATATCAATTATTGCCGCCATGGCGGAGAACCGGGTGATCGGTATCGATAACCGACTTCCCTGGCGATTACCCGCTGACCTCAAACACTTCAAATCACTCACGGTCGGGAAACCGATAGTCATGGGGCGAAAGACCTGGGAGTCATTACCCGGATTGTTGCCTGATCGCCCCCATATCGTGGTGACAACCCATAGTGACTACCAGGCGGAAGGTTGCACGGTTGTCAACAGCATCGACCAGGCTCTCGCCGTTGCCGGTGGTGTTGATGAGATCATGATTGTCGGTGGCGCCGTCTTCTACGAGCAGATGATCCCTAAAGCCGACCGAATGTACCTGACTCTGGTGCACACTGAGGTTGAGGGGGATGCCTGGTTTCCAGCCTTCGACTGGTCCAATTGGCGGGAGATAAGTAAAGAAGAGCATGTCGCGGACGATAAAAATCCTTATAACTACACTTTTCTCACCATGGAGAGAAAATCAGAGTAGAGAATTAACCGTGGCAGGCAGAGGTTATGGCCAAAAAAGAGCAGATGAAAAAAGCGCTTAAACGCCTTGAGAAAGAACTTGATAAGGCACAGAGAAAAGAGCGCAAAACAAAGAAAAAGCTCGATGAAGTCAAAGAGATAGTTCGTAAGCAAAATAAGAAACTGCGCAAATGGAAAGCCAAGGAGAAGCGCAGAATCACGGATAGAGAGTCTATCCAGACATCCGCACAAGATTCTGAGATTACTCAGTCGAGCATTGTCCAGTCTCAGCGAGCCGCCTGGAAACGCCATGCCTATCTACGTAGTCGCTATGAAGCCTATTTACAGGTTGGCGAGAATAAAAGTGATGCACGGGTGATGGCCAATAGTGATCTGAAGAAACAGTTTGGCAATGAGCCCGGCTATAGCGAGTCAGAGCTGAATGAGATTTTGTCTTGATGTGAGGTGATATCGACTGCGTAATCGCTTATTTGTATTGCGTAGTGATGGTAATGTGGTATAAGTTGTAAATACAATGTGGTTGGGGGTTAATGAAATGGGGATACCTGTACGCCAAGTCACTGGAATTGGTCCTAAATCTGCTGAGTATCTGGCGGCAAAAGGGATAAGCAGCGTCAGTGAGTTTCTCGATGCGGGTGCTATCTGTATTGCCGGCGCCCCCGGTTTTAGTCCTGGTCGTGCCGAGCAGGTCTACAATGCTGCATTGGAAATGGTGGGCCGAACAGCCCCGCCTTCCGAAAATGCAGCCAACAAAAAAGGAAAAAAAATGAAGAAAGCGAAAAAAGAAGATAAAGATGCCAAGAAAGCAGCTAAGAAAAAAGAAGAGATAAAGAAAGCCAAGAAGAAGGCTGAAAAGAAAAAGGCTAAAAAGAAGAAAGCCAAACAAAAAGCGGACAGAAAGAAAGAGAAGAAAAAAGCGGCCAAGAAAAGCTCTAAAAAAGGCAAAAGCTCCAAAAAAGGAAAAGGCGCCAAGAAGGTGAAAAAGTCCAAGCAAAAAAAGGGCAAGAAGAAGTAACGAGATGTAGGGTGTAATTCCACAGGGATTACGCCCTATTTCATGGCTTTCAAAAAACTTGGTTCTGATGGAGTAAAAAAAGTGCACAAGAGCCGTTTAGGCGCTTTGATTGTTGACTGCCAGTCCCCGAATGATCTGCGTGAGCTGGCTAAGTTCTGGGGTGGCGTTCTGGGCTTGGAGCCCGATTTACGTGAAGATCAAGATGACCCACGCTATCTCCATCTGAATGGTCGCCCGGATGATCCGAAAATATTGCTTCAGAGGGTTGATCACCCCAG
>JAKSCN010000240.1 GCA_022360595.1 Chromatiales bacterium | reverse complement strand
TTGGAAGCGTAGGCCTCAGCACGACCCAGGATCGCACAGTTGGCCACGATCAACTGGATAAACGCACCCAACGCGTTATAGAGATCGAGGCTGATCGCCTGGATCACATAATCCACGATGGTAACGAAGGTAGCGATAATGATGATGTAGGAAGCGATACGCACCTGCTTGGGGATGTAGTTGCGCAGCAGTGACACCAGGGTACTGGAGGCAACCAGTACGAACATGGTGGCCAACCCCATGGCAATAGCATTCATAGTGGAGTTGGTTACTGCCAGTACCGGGCAGAGACCCAGCAGCATGACGAACACCGGGTTCTCTTCCCACAGACCGCGGACGAAAGTATCGAGTGTAATTTTCTCTTCTTGATTCGGTAATGCTGCCATGACTTAGTTACCCTTCAGTTCATCCAGGTGCTTCATGATTAGAGGATACATCTTGTTACCGCTCTGATTGATCATACGCGCAATCGCCACAGAGGAGATCGTTGCTCCAGAGATGGAATCCACCTGCCAGGGCTGGGTCTTCTTGCCATGCTTGACCGCCACAATCTCATTTTCAAGGGCGGTCTTGTCGGCATTGAGCTTGGCATCCAGAGCCTCGAAGTTTTTCAGAAACTCGGGATCGAAGGCGATCTTATCACCCAAACCCGGAGTCTCCGCCATTTTCAGTACCTTGATGCCGGTAACACACTCGCACGCCGGATTGTATCCATAGAGGATACGGATCACATCGGCGTAACCGGTAGCAGCCGCCTCCATGGCGATACCCTTCAGCTCACCGGCATCATTGTAGGCGGCATAGATTTTCTCACCCTGAGCATTGGCATCATCCGCAGTAAACAAACCTTCTTTACCCAGCACATAATCCTTACGGGATGCTGCACCGGGAACCACCCTGAATACTGCCTTTTCAATAGCGATACGTTTGTTCTCTTCAATAATCGGTTTGGTCCACTGAAAGACCATCACTACCAGGAAACCCGCCAGCATGGCGATACCCCCCAAGGTTCGCAGCATAGCGAAACTGGGTGTCTGCGGTGGCAGGTGATCCTGCATCTGTTCCTGTGTTGGAGCCTGATCGTTGCTCATGATTCAGCCTCCTTCTTCTGCTCACCATAAACTCGTGGCTGGGTAATCGAACTGATCATCGGTGACAAGGCATTGGCGATCAAAATGGCGTACATCACCCCTTCGGTCAGGCCACCGTATAGTCGGATGATCACCGTCAAAAAGCCAATCACCGCCCCGTAGAGCCAGAGACCTTTTGGGGTAAGCGGAGAGGCCACCATATCGGTCGCCATAAACATGGCCCCCAGCATCAACCCTCCAGACAACAACATGAACTGCGGCGAAGGATAGATCTCCGGTTTCCACAGATAGAGCGGTAGTGTCACCAGGATGGTCATGGAAAATATGCCCGCTGGGATACGCCAGTTCATCATCTTGCGGACCGCCAGATAGAGTCCGCAGACAAAGATCAGCAGCGCAGAGGTCTCCCCGACAGATCCCGCCACTGTTCCGGTCAGTAGGTCCATGGTGTCCACCGAGACTTGCTCAAACTTTTGCAGCGCCAAGGGCGTTGCGCCGGTGAAACCATCGATTGTGTGCTCTTGCACCCAGTCAGAAGTATCAACTGGTGACATGAACGGCAGTGCCAAGCTAGAAGGTATGAACTCGACAAAACGACCAGGGGCAAAAGATGGCGTCCAGGTCGTGATGGCAACCGGGAAAGCGGCTTGAACAAACGCCCGGCCGATCAAGGCTGGATTCATCACGTTATAACCGATTCCGCCAAACAGGGATTTACCCAGCCCGACAGCAACAAACCCGGCTACCGCCGCCATCCACAAAGGAAAACCAGGAGGTAAAGTCAGCGCAAGCAGCATACCGGTGATAATGACACTGTAATCACCCAGCGTGTTCGGGCGATCCGACATCCAGTTGAAGAATGCCTCGGTCGCCATACAGGTCAGCGTGGTAACGATGATCAGTGCCAAAGCACTTATCCCGAATTGGTAGATAGACCAGGCACAAATGGGCAGCAGCGCGTAGACCACATTGCGCATGATCTGTTCCACTGTAACCGCCCGCTTCATGTGCGGTGATGTGCGGATTTCTACAGGTGATCGTTTAAACATAATGACTTGTTATCTCGTAATAACTTCTGATAAAGAGATACCCATAAAAACCTCAACCGGCAGACTCAGCCAATTTCGCTTCCCGGTTCACCGCCTTGGCAATTCGGAAATACTGGGTCAATGGAATATTCGAGGGGCAGACATAACTGCAGCAGCCACACTCAAAGCAATCATTCAGGTGGTACTCGTTCTCCATCACCTCATACTCCCTGACTCCTGCTAATTGCGCCAACATGGAAGGATTGAGCCTTACCGGACAGGCGCTGAGACACTCTCCGCATTTAATGCACGGAAAGACAGTACGTGGCTTCAGATCCTGTTCCTGAGGTGGATAGACAACTACGCCAGATACACCTTTGGTTATCGCAACATCCAGAGATGCCACCGACATTCCCATCATGGGGCCTCCCAGAATCACCTCTGAGGCGTTGAGGTCGGCACCCACCTGCTCAAGCAGAAAACGCAATGGCGTTCCAATAGGCACCATATAATTCCCAGGCTTCTCCACACCCGGACCCGACACCGTCACAACCCGCTCAATCAGCCCCCGGCTATTGGGGACCAGATCGCCAATCTGGGCCAGCGTGCCGACGTTGTAGACTGCCACACCGATATCCGCAGGAATGCCACCCGATGGCACCTCTTTTCCCAGCAGACTAGCGATTAGCATCTTCTCCGCACCCTGAGGGTACTTAGTCTCTACTGCTTGGCAGGTAATAGGCAAATCCGCCGACAGCTTTTCACGAATGTGTGATACGGCATCCAGCTTGTTATCTTCAACACCGATAATGGCTTGTTCGGCACCTGTCGCCTTCATCACCATCTTGATGCCACGAATCAGCTTATCCGTCTGCTCAAGCATGACGCGATGGTCGCAGGTCAGATAAGGTTCACACTCGCAGCCATTCACTACAATGGTATCGATCTTCTTCCCTTCCGGTGGCAACAGCTTTACATGACTGGGGAACGCAGCCCCGCCAAGGCCGACCATACCGGTATCTTTAACCGCCTCAACCAACTGTTCAGGAGTTAGATTGTTAACATCGCGAGGAAAATCAAAAAGCACCTTCTGCGTGGAGGCCTCATAGGTTTCAATGATGATCGCTGGTGTCTTAGGCCCCTCTGGGGTAGGCACCAGCTCATCAATCGCCTTCACTCTGCCAGTCACCGGTGAGTGCATGGGTACAGAGACAAAACCACCCGCCTCTGCAATTGGTTCACCCCGAACCACCTCCTGACCGGGTTTAACCAAAGCCACCGCGGGCACCCCCCGATGCTGGGATAATGGAATCACCATCTTTGGGGCAAACAGTATGCGTCGAATTTTCAGCTTGGCAGTCATCTCCTTATGTTCAAGGGGATGAATACCATGACTAAACGTCTTGTGCTTTCGGAACAGATTAAAAAAGCCCATTTGAAGTCTTCTCATAAATCAAGCCTCACAACACGAGGCAGATAGCCCGGCAGGACGTTCAATCCAAACGCCCTGCCCTGACTTTCCACTCACTGAAACTTCTCAGCGCGTTTGATCAGCTTATCGAGGTTCTTCTCATCACCATTCCAAGGAGAACCGGGATGAATCACCTCAGCAGTACACTTCTCGGCCGCCTTTACGATAGATTCAAAAGTACCACCCTGTGGATTCACCACAATGGCCAGCTTGTCGTCGTTGTACTGGAAGATCCCTGGAGCAATATCCACGCACTCATCACAAGCCGTGCACTCGGGAGTCTCAATCCAGACAGGCTCGTAATCGCCGGTATCGGCACCACCTGCTGCCGGGGCTGCACCCGCACCTGCCGCCACAGTATTGGCCATGGCAGAGGCATCTCCACCAGACAGGGTCAGCAGCGTTGTTGCCAGTGACTGGGCCATCTCGGCCTTGGCTTGGTTGGCGACTGCCGCTGCATCAATACGGCGTGGATCTTCACCGGCAATGGCACGTACCTGATACCAGAAGTCGAGACGCTCCTGGCAGGAGAGCGCCAGTTCCTGGGAACAGAGGATACGGGTCAAACGATTCTTGCCATCCACACCCCAGATGTAGGGGAACTTGCCTTCACGGTCATCCTCATCGAGTTTCAGGAACTCATGCATCTGCACCATGTCATCGTTCCAGGTCTCCGGCGGTGCGGTACGGAACTGCTTGCGGAAACGGGCCTCGGTGACCGCGAAATCGGCGAAGGTCATAGGCACTTCCAGCTTCGCTTCATTTCCGCTCTCATCCAGGTAGTCGATCTTGTACATCGGCCAATCGAAATCGATGGCAGGGTTACCTTCGATGCTGCTGCACTCTTCAAAGGTGGTACCCGCATCGGGATCGAACTTGAACAGTGGATAGGCTCGGGACTCTAGCGCCAGCTTAGCCTGACGGGTAGACGCATCGTCACCGACGCCGTGTTCCGGCTGACAGGTGGTATAGATGTTGAATACCGCAGGACGACTGCTGTTCAGACCCTCGATGAAGCCCTCAATCATGTGGGTCACATTGGCAGCGGAGCTCTGAAGGACATAAGAAGTACGGTGAGCCGCACCGATCAGGCCCATCTCCTTACGGGTCTCGGACTTACCCTTCCACGCCTTACCGTAGGGTGACATATCCGCCACCTGGCTGATGAAGCCCGAGGTACAGGCCTGACCACCCGTGTTGGAGTAGACCTGAGTATCCAAGATCATCACCTTCACAGGTACACCCGACATCATCTGACGGGAGAGGTTCTGGAAACCGATGTCGTACATGGCGCCATCACCACCAACCGCAACCACTGGCGGACAGAGGTGGAACTCCTCCTCGGTGAACCGCTTCCAGTTGAAGCGTTTGAAGAACTCCTCATGCTCTTCCGGTTTGTACTTTCCGGCCAGCTCCAGCTCTGCCATACGGATCGCCTTGAAGCCCTCGGCCATCTTCGCCATATGACCTTCGAAGATACCCATGGCTACGGACGGAGAGTCCTGGAACAGGTGACTGGTCCAGGGGAACGGATACGGGTTGTAGGGGAAGGTGGAGCCCCATACAGAGGTACAACCGGTGGCGTTGATGATACCCATCTCGGCACGGCCACGGCCGGTCTTGCCCTCGGTGTAGAGCCACTTCTGATAGCGCAGTTTTTCCAGCAACTGAGTCGCCCAGCGCAGCCACTTCTGATCGATCGGATCGGTGGCCTTACCCTCTTCCAGGCTACCTGAGAGGTTGGACAGGGTCAGATCGGTCTCTTCATTGGCGTCAACTGCCGCATTAACCGCAGCGGTGTCTGTCAGATCGACCGAAGAGGCCAGCTTCAAACGGATGTGCTGATCCAACTCACCGATCAGTTTGTCAATCTTGGCAACCTGCGCCTTGACACGGGACTGCATCAGGGCGGTTACGGTACCGGTAAACAGGTGCAGCGCGGTCTTCTCACCACAACCCAGACAGGAGCCATCACCAGCATTCAGTGACTCATAGTTAGCCTTGTCCAGAAGCAGGGTCTCCAGGGCACCAATCTTCTCGTCCAGGTCGTCGATGCGGCTGAACTGCTCACTGGTAGTGGGCAGATCGATCCAGAACTCCCAGTCAGTGCGCATCTTGTTGATGGCATCCTGGGTCTGGGGTTCGGCCACCAGAGCGTCGTCGTCACAGACATCGACACACTCCATACAGCCTTTACAGGTGTAGGGGTTGACGGTGATAGAGAAGAGGCCACCGCTGCCTTTGCTCTTCTTCTCCAGGTTGTTCCAGTAGGGCTTGGTGATGGAGAATTCGAATTCGACCATCGCCTGCAGGAAGAGACCGAACTCCTCCTCCAGCGCCGGGCGGGCCTCGTCGTCCACCTCGGCCGCAGCGATGGTCTCCAGCACGGCCTGATCGAGCAGGGTGCGGACCTGGGCCTGTTCGCCCGCTTCTGCGAGAAGCTCGCGCAGGCGCTTCTCCACGTTGCGGCTCTCCCGGCGCAGGTACTGGGTCGGACGGCCGCCGGTCTCGATGCGGTTGATGGCGGTGTTGAAAACGTCGCTGATCTTGTTGACCAGGCCGGGGATGGCGCTGTCGGGACAGATGCTGTAGCAATCGCCGCAAGCGGTACAGTTCTCCGCCACCCATTTCGGGTAGTCGAAACGGATCTGGGTCATGTCTCGGAAGACACCGGTGGAAGCGGGCATCAGGGAGAGGGCCTGGTAGGGGTCGGCCAGGTTGTCATTGCCCTTGCCGGTGGCGTAGAAGCTGCCGGTCTGCTCCCAGAAACGGTGCACGTCGGAGATACCGCCGTCTGCCTGTGGCAGTTGCTTGAGCATGACGGGCAGTCCCGGCTCCTGCTTCACAGGCAGTTGAGCATGGCTGCCAACCACCTTGTTGGTGATCTCATGAATCTCGTCGAAACCGCGGCGGACCACCCGCAGGTTGTCCTCCACCACGCGGCGGCCCTTGCTGCCGAATTTATGCTCCAGCTGATCCTCGATGGAGGCGAAGAGTTTCTTCTCGTCCAGGCCGGCCATCTCCATCAGCGGCGAGCCGGCAAAGAAGGCGCCTGGAAGGCGTTGCCCTGCATACGCAGCTGGAGGTCGGCGTTACTGGCCTCTTCACGGGCGATCTTGAAACCGTCCACATAGAAGACGTGAATCTCGTTG
>JAKSCN010000554.1 GCA_022360595.1 Chromatiales bacterium | reverse complement strand
GATCATGCTCTTCTGGATTTGACGATCGGTGTAGATGTATTGGATTGCCACGGTCTGGATCATCTGATTTTTAGCCACTTCAACGGCGGGGCGCAGCACTTTATAGCGAGTGACTCGCACCATATTCAGTACTGGGTCGTCAGCCGGATCGGCTTCGATGGTCGGGTCCAGAAAGTTATAGGCCTCGCCGGGATAGCCCCAGCGCACTGCCGTGTGGTAAGCGCTCAGGGTGGTGGTCAGATTGTTCTCGATCTTCTTGTTTTCGATGCTTTGACAGCCTGCCGTGAGCACCAGGGTCAGAAGTAAGGGGACGAGTAATGCTAGTCTGTTCATAAATCCGCCTGAAACCGATTGAATATCCTTGGGTGATGCCCTGTATCACCGGCATGTTAAGCCACTCGCAGCCGACAAGCCAGCCTTAGAGCTGCTATTATGCGCCGCTGGCAGTGGCCATTGATCAGGACTCCACGGAGAAAGTGCATGACAGAGACCCCGGAACAGGAACCGATAGAGACGATTGCCGTCGGTGATAGTCGTATCACACTGCTTGGCACCGCCCATGTATCGCGCGCCAGTGCCGATACGGTGGCGCAGATGCTCAACGAGGGGGAGTACGATGCAGTAGCGGTGGAGCTCTGTCCGAGTCGCTACAATGCGGTGATCGACCCGGATGCGTTGGCCCGGATGGATCTGTTCAAGGTGATCAAAGAGGGCAAGGCGAGCATGGTGATTGCCAGTCTGGCGCTGGGTGCTTATCAGCAGCGTATCGCCGACCAGTTCGGCATTGAACCAGGTGCTGAGCAACGGGCGGCTATTCGTCACGCACAGGATAAACATAAGCCGGTACTGCTGATCGATCGAGAGATCGGCACCACCATGAAACGCGTGCTGCACAATGTCCCCTGGTGGAAGCGTATGGGGCTGTTCGCTGGTCTGCTTGCCAGTGTTGTCTCCAAGGAAGAGGTGAGCGAAGAGCAGATCGAAGAGCTGAAAGAGGGGGATATGCTTGAGACCACCTTCGCCGAGTTTGCCGAGGATCGCCAGGACCTCTTTCTTCCCCTGATTGACGAGCGTGATCAGTACATGGCGGCGCGGTTGTTGCAAGAGGTGCGTGCTCATGAGCACGAGCATGTGTTGGCAGTGATCGGTGCAGGTCATTTGAAAGGGATCAGCCGCTATCTGCAGCAAGAGATGGAACAGCCGACTGAGCGTATCGCCGAGCTGGATCGTCTGCCGAAACCCAAGCGTTGGCCAAAACTGATCCCATGGGTCATCGTGGCGTTGGTGCTGGTCGGTTTTGGCATTGGCTTTGCCCGCAGTCCCTCTCTTGGTTGGCAGTTGGTTGCCGACTGGGTGCTGATTAACGGTGGGCTATCTGCACTGGGAGCGCTGCTGGCGGCAGCTCATCCGCTAACTATTATTACAGCCTTTGTCGCTGCACCGCTGACTTCGTTGAATCCGACCATCGGCGCCGGTATGGTCACCGGCGGAATGGAGATCTACCTGCGTAAACCCCAAGTGGGGGATTTCAGTCAACTTCGCCATGACACAACCAATTGGAAGGGGTGGTGGAAGAACCGGGTCAGCCGGACACTGTTGGTATTTCTTTTCAGCACCTTGGGGTCGGCGGTGGGAACCTATCTGGCAGGATTTAGGATTTTTGGTCGATTGGCCAGCTAGGGTCTAACTGGCCCTAAAACAACCAAACGGGAGGCTGATGCCTCCCGTTTGGTTTGGGCATCATCCGCACCTATTCAGCGTTGCGGATGAATTCGACCCGATTCATCATCGCTGCATAATAGACCACGGGGATAACCACCAGGGTTAGTACGGTTGAGACAAACAGACCGAAGATCAGCGAGACGGCCAAGCCGCTGAAGATCGGGTCGTCGAGGATGAAAAACGCTCCGAGCATGGCCGCCAGCGCGGTCAATGCAATTGGCTTGGAGCGCACCACTGATGAGCGGATGACGGCGGTTTTAAAAGCGACCCCCTCTCTCACTTGTTGATTAATGAAATCCACTAGCAGGATTGAGTTGCGTACGATGATCCCGGCCAGAGCGATCATGCCGATCATCGAGGTGGCGGTGAACTGAGCGCCAAACAGGGCGTGACCCGGCAGAATGCCGATAATGGTCAAGGGAATGGGCGCCATGATCACTAGCGGTACCAGGTAGGAGCGGAACTGCGCCACCACCAGCAGGTAGATCAGGATCAGCCCAACGCCGTAGGCGAGGCCCATGTCGCGGAAGGTCTCAAAGGTCACCTGCCATTCACCGTCCCACTTCAGACTGTACTCGTAGGGGTTCTCTGGTTGGCTGAAGAACCACTGGACCGGACCCTGGTTATCTTCCAGCTTGCCAGAGATATTGAACAGGCCGTAGAGCGGGCTATCCTTCTCGCCGGCCATATCGCCAGTAACGTAGACCAGTGGCAGCAGATCCTTGTGGTAGATGGAGTGTTCGCGCTCACTCTCCACCAGTTCAACGATCTCTGACAGGGGAACCAGGTTGCCACTCTGGCTGCGAACTTTTAGTGAAAGCACCTGGCTCAGATCCGCTTTATCGGCATCAGACAGCTCAATCCGAATGGGGACAGCGTACTTTAGATTTTCGCCGTGCAGAAAGCTGATATCTTCCCCGCCGAGTACTGTGGCCAGGGCGCTGGAGACAGTGCTCTGCGCCACACCCAGGCGGGCCGCTTTGGGGCGATCTATCTTTAGAATCAGCTTGTCTGCGGGGTATTCCACTGAATCGTCCACATCAACGATATCACTTGTCTGCTGGAATACCTTACGGACCGCTTTGGCGGTATCGATCTGGCCGTCATAATTGATGCCGTAGACTTCAGCAACCAGTGGTGCCATGACCGGCGGGCCGGGTGGTACTTCAACGATCTTGGCGTTGCCGTTGTATTTTTCGGCAATGGCCTGGATCGGTTCACGCACCG
The DNA here is from genome assembly GCA_022360595.1 of Chromatiales bacterium. Classification (GTDB taxonomy): domain Bacteria; phylum Pseudomonadota; class Gammaproteobacteria; order Chromatiales; family Chromatiaceae; genus BM503. The sequence goes on along the minus strand of JAKSCN010000554.1, from coordinate 1,022 downwards.
CCAGGGCGATCTCGTGGCTTTTGCGCTCGCGTTGAGTTTTTTCCACCAGATTGACCTGGATGTCACCCACATTGGCGCCTTCACGGAGGTAGTATTGGCGCACCAGACCATTGAAACTGATCGGTGCGGAGGTGCCGGTGTAGACTTCGTAGTCGGTCACCTCTTCCACGCCGGAAAGGTGGTCACCGATCTCGTTCAGCACTCGTGCGGTCTGCTCCAGGCTGGTTCCTTCGGGCATGTCGAGAACTACCTGGAATTCCGATTTGTTGTCGAACGGCAGCATCTTCATCACCACGTTGCCGTTTACCACCAGCACGACTGAGCCGGTGATCAAGGTCATTACACCGGCAAGCATAATCCAGCGGCGCAGGCGGCCGCGACGGGCATCTAGAAATGGGGCAATGACCCGGTTGAAAAAGCGTGTCAGTGCGCCGTCTTCAGGCTCCTCATCGCTGTGATCGGCATGGTGTCCCACGGTATTGGCCAGGGCCCGGTTGGTCAGCCAGGGGGTGAAGATGAAGGCTACTGCCAAGGATATCAGCATGCCCATGCTGGCATTGATGGGGATTGGACTCATATAGGGCCCCATTAGACCGCTCACGAAGGCCATCGGTAGCAGGGCTGCAATGACTGTGAAGGTGGCCAAAATAGTAGGACCACCCACCTCATCGACTGCCTTGGGAATTGCTTCCAGTAGATTTTTAGCTCCCATAGCCAGATGGCGGTGAATGTTCTCCACCACTACGATGGCGTCATCCACCAGGATGCCGATAGAGAAGATCAAGGCAAACAGTGAGACCCGGTTGAGGGTGAATCCCCAGGCCCAGGAGGCGAACAGGGTAATCGCCAAGGTGACGATCACAGCCGCGCCTACAATCAGTGCTTCGCGCCAGCCGAGGGCGATTAGAACCAGCAGAATGACCGACGCGGTGGCGAACATCAGTTTACTGATCAGCTTCTTCGCCTTGGCGTCAGCGGTTTCACCATAGTTACGGGTAATGGTTGACTCCACGCCATCGGGG